>NZ_JAHUZF010000007.1 GCF_019218295.1 Maritimibacter sp. DP1N21-5 | reverse complement strand
GCGTCTCGAGTCCTTCAGAAAGTCGCGGCAAACGGCAAAGCGCAGGGAGCTTGAGAAAGCGCTCGAGGGCGCAGGTGACGACAAACATGAACTTGCAGAGCTTGTTGGCTGGCCGTGGGGATCTATCAGCAGTATCTGGAGCGGAACGGCGGCGGCGATGCGGCGGGCCGGATCTGCGAGTTTCTGGGCGAGGACACGCTGGACGAGGTGGTGCTGAACGACGGCACCAACCAGCGGATCGTGTTCATCGCGGCGAACTTCCGCAAGGAGGTGACCGCGACGGTCCTGTGGCTGCGCGAACATCAGATCGACGCCCGCTGCGTGAAGGTCATCCCCTATCGGTTCGAGGAGGAGGTGTTCGTGGACCTTCAACAGGTGATCCCGACCCCGGAGGCTGCCGATTATATGATCCGGATGGCTGAGAAGGACATCGAAGAGAAGTCGGCAAAGGGCGCGTCGCGGCGTGGTCAGGAGCGGAAACTGGCGTTCTGGACCCTCGCGCTCGAGGAACTCGCGGAGCGGGGACGGAAAAGGTTTCAGAACCTCCGTCCGTCTCGCGACAATTGGATGAGCTGCGGTATCGGAATCCCGGAATGTGCTTTGAGCCTCGTCATCGCTGGCAACGAGACGCGCGTTGACATCGTGCTTCAGCGACGCTCCGCACAGGAGAACAAGTGGATCTTTGATTAGCTGTTCGAGCAGTGCGAGGCGATTGAGGAAAAGGCCGGCACTGAACTTGCGTGGGACCGCAAAGACCATCTGACGCGATGCCTTATCTCCGCGACGAACACGTTCGATCACCTCAACGAGGAAAACTGGCCCGATGCGATCCAGTGGTTGGCGAATTCGTATGAGCGGATTGAGGAGGCTTTCGCGGGACCAATTGGCGAACTCTCACCAAGATTGAAGGCTGGGGAGGCTGATCACTGATGGCCTGGAATTCTGAATCTGATCTGGAACTCGGGATGCTCGAAAAGCTCCGAGAACAGGGATTCGAGGTCAGATCCGGCGCCGATATCTCGCCCGAGGTTCGCGACCCGGAACGCAGAAGCTTTCATGACGCGATCCTGAAGAAGGTGCTGCGTGCCGCCGTAGCGCGGCTCAACCCGGACCTGTCCGAGGGCGCGGTGGATGAGGTCGTGGCCAAGGTCGCGGATGACGCGCTGGGCGGCGATCTGATCGCAGAGAACCGGCGCATGCACGACCTCATGATCCGCGGCGTGCCGGTGGCGTATTTCTCTAACGGGGAAGAACGCAACGCCCGGGCGCGGCTGGTGGATTGGGATGACAAGGCTAACACTTGGCAGGCGATCAACCAGGTCGACATGGTGGGTCGCGTCGCACGTATCCCGGACATCGTGCTTTATCTGAACGGCATGCCGCTCGTTGTCATCGAACTCAAGGGCACTGAAGGCGCCGATATCGAAGCGGCCTTTACGCAGATCGAGAATTACAAGATCGACATCCCGAACCTGTTTCGCAGCACGATCTTTTCCGTGGTTTCCGATGGGTTCAACGCCCGCTACGGCACGCTATCGGCGAACTTGGACCGGTTCATGCAATGGCGGACGGTTGATGGCCAAACCGTCATCCGAGAGAACGAAGCGCTCGCGCTCGGGACGTTGACCGAGGGTCTGCTCAATCGCGCTGTGCTGTTGGACATGCTTCACTGGTTCGCTGTCTTCGAAGACGAAGGTAAAGGGCCGATCAAAAAAGCTGCGGGCTACCATCAGTTCCACGCAGTTCGAAAGGCGATCGACTCGATCGTCACCGCTCGTGGCGACGATGGAAAGGGCGGGGTCATTTGGCATACGCAGGGCTCAGGCAAGTCTCTCCTGATGACCTTCCTGGCGGGCAGGGTCATGCACTTGCCCGAGCTCGAGAATCCGACCGTGCTTGTCCTTACGGACCGGAACGACTTGGACAACCAGCTCTTCACGACGTTCGGGCGGTGTCGGGATCTTCTGGGCGAAGATCCGGTTCAAGCTGACAGCATCGACGATCTGAAGACCCGCCTCAACCGAGAGGTTGGCGGTATCGTGTTCTCGACCATCCAGAAGTTTCGCCCGGAACGGGGGCGCGACTTCCCGGAACTCACCAGTCGATCCAACGTCATCGTCATGGTGGACGAGGCCCATCGCACCCAATACGGGTTCGACGCGAAGATCGACGAAAAGTCGGGCGAACTGCGCCGCGGACTGGCGCATCACCTTCGCTCGGCACTCCCAAATGGAGTCTACGTGGCGTTCACGGGCACCCCTGTCGAGCTTGTGGGTGCGAATACCAGAAGCGTCTTTGGCGACTACATCGACGTCTACGACATCGCTCAGGCCGTCGAAGACGGGGCAACCGTGCCGATCTACTACGAAGGCCGCGTAGCCCGAATCGAGCTTGATGCCGATGTCAAAGAAGTGCTCGACGAAGAGTTCGACGAGGCAACAGAGGGGTTGGCAGACGACGAAGCCAACGCCGCGGCTCGTCGCTGGTCCGGCATCGAGAAACTTGTGGGGGCACCAACGCGGCTTGATGCAGTGGTCGAAGATATCCTGAGCCACTTCGACGCTCGGCTCGAGGCCATCGACGGAAAGGCGATGATCGTCTGCATGAGCCGGCGGATTTGCGTCGATGTCTACGAGCGCATTGTTGCGGCTCGGCCAGACTGGCACTCGGACACCGACGACGATGGGGCGGTGAAGGTCGTTATGACCGGCAGTGCGACTGACCCTGCTAACTTTCAGCCGCATATCCGCAACAAGGCACGTCTTGAGGGACTGCGACGGCGGTATAAGGATGTATCAGACCCCCTCAAGCTGGTCATTGTCCGGGACATTTGGCTGACGGGTTTCGACGCGCCTTGTATGCACACCCTCTATGTCGACAAGCCCATGAAAGGTCATGGGCTCATGCAAGCCATCGCTCGAGTAAACCGGGTATTCTCTGGAAAGCCAGCGGGTCTGGTTGTCGACTATATCGGTCTCGCAGCCGAGTTGAAGAATGCTCTCGCCCACTATTCCCAAGGCGATCAAGCGCAGACGGGGGTGGATGAACGCGAAGCCGTGGCTGCGTTCCTGACGGCATTGGACGTCGCGCGCGGCGTTTTCCACGGCTTCGACTACTCTCGCGCTCTCGGAGGAAGTAGCGCCGATCGCATCGAAATCTTGCCGAAGGCCGCAGATCATATCCTGAAGAAATCCCGCGAAGACGGCAACGAGCAAATTGATGACTTTGGGAAACGATACATGGATGCCGTCGCCAGTCTGGCAAAAGCATTCAAGTTGGCTGCGGGGTCCCTGGAAGCCTCAGACAACGCGGAAGAAGTCGCCTTTTTCCTTGCGGTCAGATCCGCCTTGCAAAAGCTTGACGTGACCGGGGGGAGGAAGGGCGGCAACAGTCCAGACTTCGCGATCGAGCAGCTTCTGAACCGAGCGGTAGCGTCTACCGAAGTCATCGACATCCTCGAAGCCTGTGGTTTCGATCGTCCGGACATCAGCGTGTTGTCGGAGGAGTTCCTGCTGGAAATCCAGAACATGGAGCACAAGAACCTTGCAGTCGAGGCGCTGAAGAAGCTCCTCAATGGCGAGATCGCAGCGCGGACCCGGGGCAACGTTGTTCAGAACGAGAAATTTTCCGAGCGCCTGACCAGCGCGATCTCAAGATATCTCAATCGGAGCGTTGATGCGCTTCAAGTCATCCAGGAACTGATCGCCCTCGCAAAGGACCTTCATGCAGTCCCGCCGGACAATCTGACGAACGAGGAGCGGAGCTTCTACGACGCACTCGCGCAGAACGAAACCGCAGTAGAGGTTCTTGGCAACGAAGAGCTTCGGATCATTGCCACTGAGCTGGTGAACTCTGTGCGGGCGAGTTCGGGTGTGGACTGGTGGGAAAGGGAAGATGTTCGCGCGAGGATGCGGGTGGCGGTAAAGAGGATCCTTCGGAAATATGGTTATCCGCCAGACCTTCAGGCGGAGGCGGTTATCCTGGTTATCAAACAGGCTGAAGCATTAGCCCGGAACGCAGCCTGAAACCCGCTGCGATTTGAACCATGCCGTTGCCCAAGTGCTTCAACCGCAGGCCTTGAGAATTAGTGGCTTCCATCTTGATGTTGTCGGGTTCAATTTGCGAGCAATTAGGAATTGGTGTCTTTGTCTAACCTTTCAGAAGGTGCTGCATCCCTCGAAGCTCAATTGAGTTCCGTCAGTAGAGATGCGAAGTTTCGGATAAATATACCTCAAGAGTTCAGGAATTTGAAATGGACCTAACCCAGTCCGCGGGACACGCCGTCGTTCAGTTTATCTTGGCCATCGCCAATCACCTTACAAAGTCTGAAAGCGCGCCGGGATTGGTGGCATTGGGCATCGGGGTCGCGATGGTCATAGTCGCAGTTCTGTTCTTGGTTAAGCACCGGTCCCGGATGAGGTCGATCAAAACGATGAGGCGAGAGGTCGCCGCATATGAAAGCGTGCAGGCCTTTGCGGACGGATTTGAAGAGTTCAAGGCCCGCGTCTTTGAACAAAAATCGGCATCATATTCGGCGGAAAAGCTATGGGAGGCGTGGGATGAATACGCCGAAACGATCGTGGCGGATGACGTCGAACGGGACACGCCCGTCGTGCTTCGAAATTCCATCCGGCCCTCTTCATTCCTGTACGTCGACGATTTGGGCTACGGGCCGGGCTGGTTCCGAATTCTGCCGAATATCTTCGTGTCCTTCGGCCTGTTCTTTACGTTCCTTGGCCTCGTTGCGGCGTTGGGCCAGTTTGCCGGGCAGATGGACGGATCGTCTCCCGATACGGGCATGGATGCCGCGATGGGCGCATTCATGGCGATTGCGTCGGCAAAATTCATCATGTCGCTGAGCGGACTCGCCGCCTCCATCCTTTTCACGATCCTTTTGCGTGTGGGCGCAGGACGGATCGATCGGGAGCTACACGCCCTGTGTCTGCTCATCGAACGCCGATTGAAGTTTGTAAGCCTTGAAGACCTCGGGTTCCGGCAGCTTAAGGCCGCAGAGCGGCAAAAGGATCACCTGCAAGAGATCGGGTTTGCGATGGTCGAAAAGCTCCAAGAACCGCTCAACGCGCTTCCTGATCACATTTCAGCAACGATTACCAAGGAGATCAATCCCATCTTCGAGAAGGTTTCGAGCATGGGCAGTTCCAACATGGAGGGACTGGTCGGCAACCTGAGCGATCAGCTTTCCCACTCCGTCGGGTCCGCTCTGACCCAAGCCAGCACATCGCTGGGTGAAGCGTCGGATCGCATGAACACTATGCTCGACAAGATGGGAGCGACGAACGCACAGAGTGGCGAGACTCTCAACGCAGCCTTGCGGGACCTTGTGGCGTCAATGGCGGATCTGAAGGCGAATGTCTCGGACACGGGCGCGGCTGCGTCAAACGCCATGAACGAAGGCGCAGAACGCATGTTGAGCGTCATGAACGATACGCTCTCCGGTATACGGGACAATACCTCGGAAGGTGCAAGCGCCATGAGCCGGGCCGCAGAGGAAATGCGGAAGGCAGCGGAAAGCTTCCGAGATCAAGTCTCTGAGGCCGCTGCCGAGGGTGCGGCAGCGGTTCAAGCGCGCATGGCCGAAACATCTGCTCAGGCCGGAACAGCTATCGAAGGCGCGGGCTCGACCTTGATGCAAAGCTTCGACAGGGCGAGTCAGGAAATCGCGCGTCTTGGCGAGCAATTGGGCGAGAATATCGGGCGCGACATCATCGGGAAGCTGGATCAGATCGGCGAGCGCCTTTCCGATGCATCGGGTGCCATTGCAGATGGCGCTGGTCGCGCACGAACGGCCGCAACCAGCTTTGAGCAGACAGCGACCACGATCAACACCGCAACGGGCAGTTTCGATATTGCAAGCAAGGCACTGGTGTCTGCCGCCGGGCCGCTCCGGGCGTCTCAGGACGCGATCGAGGTCAATATCCGGAAACTGACAGAGGCAACGGACGCAACCAGCACTACCGTTATGACCTCCGCAAAGATGGTGGCGGAGGGCGCGAAAGGCGTCCTTGAAGCCGCGCAGACCGCGCTCGGAAACGAAAGGGAAGGCATTCGCGCCTCGCTCGAGGCGACGCGCGCCGCATTGTCGAAGCTGTCCGAAGAGGCAGAGAACCTCGACAAGATCGACGAGCTCATTGGGCGAGCGCTGGTGGACTATAACCGCCAGCTCGAGGCCGCCCTTGGCACTGCGCAAGACCATGTTTCGGACATGGCGGGGCAACTCCAACCCGGCTTGGACACCTTGCGGCAAGTCGTCGAGCAGGCTGAGAACTTCATGCCCACTCAGGCTCGGAGGAGTTAAGCATGCGAGCGCAGGCGCGTCGGATCAGTCACGAGGAAGAGGAAGAAAGTGCCTTCGTGTCCATGACGGACATGACGGTCGGATTTCTCTTTATCATCATGATCTTGCTTGCGTTCTTCGCAAGCCAGTTCAAGTCACAGGACGTGGTTCAACGTCGGGAGTATGACCGGGTTGTCACCAAGCTTGATGAGCAGTCCGAGCTCGCAGAGGACAGGCTCAAACGTATTGAAGAGCTTGAAGCCGTGGTCGCCCAGCAGAAACTCAAGATCGAGGAGCTTGAGGCAGTGGTAGCTCAGCAAGAACTTCGGATCGAGGAGCTTGAGGCGGAACTCGCGCGTTTGAAACAAGTGGATCCGCTTGAGGAATACCTTGCTCAGGTAGCGCGGACCCGCCGCGAAGTTCTTTACAAGCTAAGGGATGCCCTGAGGCAGGACTTCCCCGATCTTCAGGTTGAGATCAGCGAAGAGAGCGATGCATTGCGATTTCAGGGTGAGGGTTTGTTCCTGTCTGGCCGCACCAACTTGACGCAAGACAAGGCATCAATCGTTTCGCGTCTCGCCGAGAGATTGGACGAGGTCCTGCCCTGTTACACGGTCGGGAACGCGTCAACCTTCGATGTGGAATGCAACCCAGCGTTCGCAATCGTTGAGGCCGTCCAGATCGAGGGTCACACCGACAATGAGGGCTCTGATTCATTGAACCGAGAACTGTCTACGGCGAGGGCCAACACGACGTTTTTTGCCATGACTTCAGCGGCCCCCGACATCATGGCGCATCACAACATGAAGGATCAGCCAGTCCTTTCGGTGGCTGCATATGGGCCGGATCGTCCCGTTGCCACAAATGACACCCTTGAGGGTCGCGCGACCAATCGAAGGATCGACCTTAGGTTCATCATGGTCACGCCTCGCGACACCGATGGCATCACGGCGATCAAGAACATGCTTGTTGGCGTCGTGGGTGACGACGAATGAGATCGAGCGAATTCTTCTCGCGGCCTCTGCCACTGAATGTGCGGGCTTTGCCCTCGCTTGATCCGATCCGACGCTCTGTTTCGCGTGTCATGGAGAGGTGGCCTGACGTGGTGGCTCTGCCAAGTGAAAGAAACCGAGAACAACTGGCCCTGGAGATGAAGCGCCGGGTAAAGGATTGGGACTGGGATGGATTCAAGACGGCGCGGGTGAATTCCGCAGCAATCGCAGTGTTCGATGCCGAGCGTCGCGATCGGCCCGACCTCGATGACGTGCGGACGTTCTATTTGGACGAGATTGCAGCATGCCAGCCCGGTGCCTTCCTTGATGCAATGGTCTGGGTCTACATCGATAGTTTTGACGACAAGTCACAGCATACGGTCGAACTCGCCACGGCGCTTGAAACGCGAAAGGGGCAGTTTGGCCCTCGGCCCAAGCAGTTGCTCGAGCTTTTTCCTGGTCTTTTGGACACGTCAAAGATCGCTTCCGACATCGCAGACAAGATGATGAGCATGGACGCGCCCTATGACGGCTTGAAGGACCTTGGGTTCAGGTCTCCCCACACCGCCGGCATCACGATTGCCGCTCACCACAAGTTCGTCTCCCGCATACAGGGAAGCCTGAAGCAGGAGGATCCACGCGCCCGCCTCTTGAAGTGGCTAATCCCGGCAGAAGGGAAACCGCTGTTGAATGGAGCGCAGGAGGCCGTGGAGGCGCTCGTCAGACCCTGGTTGAACGATAAGCCTCCGCCGGACGTTCAAAGCGACCTGACCGAAACGATCATCGCTGCTTACAATGATCCGCGTTTACACAGCGGGGGCATATGGGCGGGATTTGATCAGGCGCTGAAGGATGTTTTGTTTAGATGGCTGACAAAGGAGGACATGCAGTTCTTCTGCGATACGATCACCGCAACACAGGACAGCCACATGTGGCCACCGCGTCGTGATTTCTGGCTAAGACTCTTTGAAGAGGGCCGTATTCGCTCCGCATGGGTCGCTTTTGGGACCGATGCACGATCTTACTCAAGGGAAGTGCTGCTCCGGAAAGGTTTGGATACTTCCGGGAAAAGATTTGGCCGACAAATGGATCGAGGTGGGAGCACGTCCCTTCTTATCATGCAGATAGGGAATAAAATAGTCGTCGATGGGTGCCACAGTTATAAGACGCACATCTTCAAAAAGGACGATCCCATGGCCCCTCCACCCTACGGGACTATGTATTACTGTGACGCCATTAGATTGAAGTCGAAGTTAAGTAGATCACATCATCCGATCAGTAGTTGGTCTGAATGGGTGGAGCGTCATGTCTGAAGGTGCTTTCAAACACGTCGTCGGAGTGGATGACATCACGGTCATGTTCCCGCCTGCCAAGAAAAGCATTCTGAGCCGGCTCATGCGCTCTGAAAAGGAACGGTCCTTTGCGCATCCGAGTGAGCAGGATCGCGATATCCTTTTTGCTCTGGGTGAGTTGCGGGCGTGGGAAGACACCCATGAGGGAAGCGTTTCGATCGGTGAGCAAGAGTTGCGGACGTCTCATGATGCTATCGCCGCGCTCACCTCGGGTGCGGCCAAGGCGCTCGGGTTCGATCCGGATCTGCACCTGACGTTGAGCACCGATGTCGAGGGGTCGATCACATCCACCAACTTCCGCCTGTCCTACATCTGGCGCGAGGATGGTGTGGCGGTGAGACCGAAACGCACTGGTGCGATCCTCGCTACGTCTCGCGGCGCGAAGCGACTGCCTTTGTGGATCAAGCAGGCTCTCGATCTGGCGGACTCCGACACCCGGAAGATGGGAGAAGACGAACGGTGGCGTGTGCTCGCCGATTTCCGGCGTATGCTGGAGCCGGACGCGCAAATCCCAAGCCAAATGCCCGAGAACCGGGAAATGGCGGGTCTGGCCATGTCGGGGTTTCTGAAGGGCCTTACTGTCCGTATTGCGAACCAATTTTCCATCGCGCCTGACAAGGGCCTTGGGCAATTCGAGGTGATCCCGTTTTCCTCTGAACGGCTCGCCACAGAGGCTCCGACGGATGGCCAGGTCCAGGAAAGCAACTCGGAACTGTCTGGAGAACAACTTGCAGAGTTTCAATTCCGGCTAAGGAGTCGGGGCGCGCGCCCCGCATATCAGTTGCAGGGCAATACATATCTCGTGGTTGACCAAAGCGTGGCGCCGGTTCTCGAGGAGATGGTGCGCGCACAGAATGCTGATCGCGAGGAACGGCGTGCCTTTATTCAGAACCCTCGAGCATTCATCACCGAAGCGGTCACAAAGCACCTGGAGCGTTCTGCCGATTTCAAAGAATTGGACCCTGCCGAGCAGGAGGAGCTCATTGAGAGTATCGCGGCACCCGCTTTTGTGGAGACACGTGAATATTCCGACCGCGTGCTGGGCACAACGATCTACGTCAAGCCAGCACAAGCATATGAAAGCAGTGGGACAGCGTGGCTGCCCGAGGTTTTTACCAGTGCTGTTCTGGAGGCCATCGAAGGGATGGACGATGACGCCTTGAGAGGCGTCGTCGTCGAGATGGAGCGCACGCTTAAGGCGGGGACCGCAGAGGCTGTCGATGTTGCGGGGCACCCCGTAGAAGCAACACCAGAGCGCGTTGTCGCCTTGAATGCCGAATTGGACGCACGCGAGGAGCGTCGTGAGGCGGGAGCGCAAGAGGAAGAGGAAACCGGGGCTGCCGATGGTCCAATCATCCTCGATACTTTGGACAACTATGACGAGGTCGCGTGGCACGCACGTCTTGCACCGCGGATCGCAGTCATCCCGGCGACCGTGCCCGAGAGCATTACGACGCCCCTGCGACTCCACCAAGTTGAGAGCTTCGATTGGTCAACTCAAGCTTGGAAACAAGGGTTACCAGGGATCCTGAACGCTGACGAACAGGGGCTCGGAAAGACGCTCCAGACCATCACGTTTCTGAACTGGCTACAGGGCAACATGCGCGAAGGCCCGGAAAATCATCGCCGCCCTATTTTGGTGGTCGCGCCGACGTCGCTCCTGCGTAACTGGGAAGCCGAAGTCGAAACCCATGTCACGAAGCGAAAATTCGGGCAATGTATCCGGCTCTATGGGAGCCACCTCGCTGGCTTCAAGAAGCGTGGGTCGAGAGGAAAAGAGACGCAATCGGGATTGCCGAACCTTGATCTCGACTGGCTCGACGAAGCCATCGAGGAAGGGCGCGCCGACAGGTTCTGGATCCTGACGACCTACACCACACTCGCGAATTATCAGCACTCGCTGGGAAGTATCCGCTTCGCGGCTATGGTCATGGACGAGATCCAGAACATCAAGAACAAGGACACCATCGCGTCGAAAGCAGCGGAAGCGATGAATGCTGATTTTCGGCTTGGCCTGACCGGGACGCCGATCGAGAACAGCACGATGGATCTCTGGACCGTCATGGATCGGATCGCACCGGGCTATCTTGGATCTGGCCGCGCCTTCCGCGACGCATATGGCGTGCCAAACGAAGACAATATGACCGATCTGCACGCGCGCGTGTTCAAGCCGCAGTCTGGTTATGCGCCTCTTGGCATCCGGCGCCTGAAGGATGATGTGGCCAAAGATTTGCCCTCAAAAACCCGCCGACTGCACCCGGGTTTCATGCCCGAAATTCAGGCGACGACCTATGATGTGGCAAGGGCGAAGTTGGCTGCCGGAGGCGCGGGCGCGGCCCTGAAGATGCTCCAGCATATCAGGTCCGTGTCCGTTCACCCAAACGCGGCCTCTCAAAGTGACCCGGACGAGTTCACCCGGATGAGCGTGCGATTGTCAAAAACGATGGAGATCCTGCGGAAGATCGCGCAACGGGGCGAGAGAGCGCTTGTGTTCATCGAGAACCGCGACATGCAGTTCAAGTTCGTCGAGCTCGTGAAATACTACTTCGCACTGGAGCAAGTCGACGTCATCAATGGGGATACGCCCATCAATAAGAGACAAGCAATCGTCAACCGGTTTCAACGCCACCTCATGGCGGATGATGGGTTTGATCTCTTGGTCTTGGGTCCGAAGGCGGCTGGAACGGGCCTGACTCTGACCGCGGCGACGCATGTGATCCACCTCTCCAGATGGTGGAACCCGGCCGTCGAAGAACAGTGCAATGATCGCGTGCACCGCATTGGTCAACAACGTCCGGTCGAAGTTCATGTCCCCTTGGCGATCCACCGAGGCTACGGCGCACAGTCTTTCGACTGCCTCCTACAATCGCTTATGCAGAGGAAAAGGCGAATGGCGAACCAAGCGCTTTGGCCTATGGGTGACACGAAAGGTGATCTGGATGGATTGCAGGGGTCGCTGGACGACGGGGTCAAATCAGACGGCAGCAAGACCTTGCACGCTGTCATGCAGGAGCAATTCGACAGGGATGGAATGAAACAGGTCGAACCGGGGCCGGATGGATCATACGCTATCCCCTGACCGTTTCTGGGGACCGTCCCAGTTATCTGGCCGCAAGGCGCACTTCTTAGGGGCATTGCGAAGCTGAAACCCCTAATTTTCCTGCTTCCTGTCCGCCAGAAATGTCTTCGGGAGGCAGGGGCCGGAGGTTCGAATCCTCTCGCTCCGACCAATTAGAGCACTGAGAAACAGGGCGCCTTCGGGCGCCTTTGTTGTTTGTAAGACTGTGCTCCTTGGTTCAATGAACCTGCGCCTAGTCGAACTCCAACGCGCTAGCCGCTTTTCTCAGGTGTTCGCGACTTAATCGAGCGTAAGTCGACGAGGTGATCCCCCGGTCGAAGGTGATCAACTGGCGCGCTGGTTGGGGCAGGGGCTCCATCATCGTCATGAGCCGGTTCATCAGATGCGTAGTGCTCCGATCGTTGTTGCGAAACAGGACGGCGAAGCGGGTCTAGCGCTCGACCAGCGAGGCGATGCTCCCGTTGTCTAGGCGCGCTCGAAGATCATCAGATCACCTTCCCAGTCCCCGAACGTCTCGCGGGTGTTCACGTAATCCGGGACGCTGGTAGATTGACCTTTCTGGCGGGAAAACCAAACCTCGCGGCCTGCGGGCGTAACGCGGCTGACGCTTTTTCCGCCGCGTGGGAAGATGCCGCGCGAGTTCTTCGAACTGGCCGTCCGGACCGTAAACGAAAGCGTAGATCTTCTCGTGACTGACGCGCATAGTCTGACCTTCGAATGTCAGGCGTCCCGCAATCTGCTCTGGAGACCAGCCAACCTGCAACTGCGTGATCACTGACTGGCGCAAATCTGGATACCGAGCGAGCTTGCGCCGTCTGGCGCGTCGATCGGTGGCCGATTTCCGGGCCACCATTCCGTAGTAACCGCCGAGATACGGCAGCTCCTCGTCAACAGAGCCGTTCCGCTTGATCTCGAGGTAGATGGTTGACCGGTGCCGTCCGAGTTCTTCCGCGATTTACCGGATCGGCATCTTCGCGTTCAGCATGTCCTCGATCCCGCGCCGTTCGACCAGATCCAATTCCGAGTGGGCCATCTTCCGTCTCTTTGCTTTCCAAGAAGATAGGGATTTGTCGCAACCCAGTTTAGAATGTGCCCGCGTTTCGTGATCAAATCGGATAATGCTGATGAGGATCTTCGATCGTGACCCACCTCTGTTCTGTAAAGGCTTCAATCCCCGCCCGGCCACCGAAACGACCGTGACCAGATGCTTTCACCCCGCCAAATGGCATCTGGGCTTCGTCGCCGACGGTGGGACCGTTGATGTGGCAGATCCCCGACTTAATTGCTTCGGCCACCGCCATCGCTCGCTTTAGGTCACCGCCATGGACCGCCGATGACAGGCCATATTCGGTGTCATTCGCGACCCGCACAGCCTCTTCATCGCCCGAAACGCGAATAATGGACTTGACCGGACCGAAGCTCTCTTCCGAGTAGATGCGCATGTCCGCTCTCACGCCGTCGAGCACACCGGCGGGGACCACCGCACCTTCACGCGCGCCTCCTGCCCGCAGCGTTGCGCCTTTGGACTTAGCGTCGGCCACCAGCTCCTCGATCTTGATAGCGGCGGCTTCGTTGATGAGAGAGCCCAGAACGACCTTCCCACGCGGATCGCCATACGGCAGTTTCGCCGCGCGCTCAGCCAGCTTGTCGACAAAGGCGTCGGCAATTTTCTCATCAACAATGATGCGCTCGGTCGACATGCAAATCTGGCCTTGGTTCATGAAAGATCCAAATACCGCTGCGTTCACGGCACCGTCCAGATCGGCATCGTCAAGTACGACAAGCGGCGCCTTGCCGCCCAGTTCCAGCAGCACGGGTTTCAGGTTTTCACCCGCGAGCCGACCGATGATCCGACCGACACCGGTAGAGCCGGTAAAGTTCACGTGCTTGACCGTATCATTCGCAATGAGCGCCTCGACCAATGCAGGGGCATCCTCGGGGGCGTTGGTCACGACGTTCAGCGCGCCCTTGGGCAGGCCGGCCTCGGCAAGCACGTCGCCGATCAGGCGGTGCGTGCCTGGGCAGCTTTCCGACGCCTTCAGAATAACCGCGTTACCACAGGCCAGAGGCATCGCGATGGCGCGAACCCCGAGGATCACCGGGGCGTTCCACGGCGCGATGCCAAGGCAGACGCCATGCGGTTTGCGCTGGCCCATGGCCAGGGTGCCCGGCTTGTCCGAGGGAATGATCTCGCCCGCGATCTGGGTCGTCATAGAGGCCGCCTCGCGCAGGATGCTCGCTGCGAAATGCACGTTGAATCCGCCCCAGGGGCCGGTCGCGCCGGTTTCCGCGATCACCAGCTTGATGAAGTCGTCGGTCTTGACTTCGAGGATGTCGGCGGCCTTGTTCAGGACAGTCCGTCGCGCATTCGGCCCCATCTTGGACCACTCGGCAAATCCCGCCTCGGCCGAGGCCACGATGGCCGGCACGTCCTCGGCCGTCGCCGCAGCCGCCACCGTCGCCACCTCGCCCGTGAACGGGTCGATCCGCTCATAGGTCTTGCCGCTTTTCGCCCCAACCGGTTGCCCGTCGATCAGCATGTCGATTTTCATGTTCATTCCTCCTATCGGATATCATTTGCGCAGGGTTTCAGGACCCGGCTTGTCTTGGTTCAAAATGTAAGGTCGGCGACCGAGTTTGCTGCCGCGACCGACCGTAAGCTCGCCATCATTTGATCGGCGCGGTCGGGGCCTTGAACAGGGGCGGCCTGTGCGCGGAACTTGGCCGCTGCGATCGCCGGGTCATAGCCGCCGAAACGCGGATCGGCAGACAGCCGGTCGTTCGCCGCGGACAACACGCGCCCATCCGTCAGAGCAATCTCAACTTCAGCCCCCATGCGCCCATCGGGCAGCGGCGCGACCGAGGCGCGGTCAGTCAGGCGTTGCCCCAAGGCCCAGCCTTCGGCACCACGCAGGTATGCATCGGGTTGCACCGACCCGGTTTGCAGGGCGACAGAGACCGGGAAGGTGTAGCTGAAGATCGCATCGCAATGGGGGAAGGCGCGGGGCGTGAAGGGTTTGTTACAGAAATTGCCCATCCGCGCGGCGGGCACGCGGACGGTCAGCCGCTCGATGGTCGCGGGGTCGAAGTCATGCGCCTCATGAAGCGCGAGCGCCGCCTCGATGCCGTTGTGCGTGGCCATGCAGGACGAATACCGCTTGAAATGCGCTTCGGCGAAATAGTCGGTCCCGAGGGCCTCGCTCAGAACCTCGGGCCGGGAACAACCCGCCGTATAGGTCGCGAAAAAGCCGAACCGCGCCGCCAGCGGGTCGGTCATCCCGACCCAGCCGGCGCGGGCCAGTTCCACCGCCGTCAACGCATTGCGCGCCGCCGTTCCCTGCGACAGCTTGAAGCCCATCGCGCCGTCGTAAAGATCCTGAATGGTATGCGAAATCTGCGCCACGGTCAGCCCGATGGCGTGGATCGTCTGGTCCCGGTCCAGACCGTAAAGCCGCGCCGCCGCCAGTGCCGCGCCGGGGGCCGAGTAGACCGACGAACCGTCCCAGCCCTGCCCGAAATCGAGCCCCGAGGCGATGAGCAGCCGGGCGGCGAGGTCGTCGCCCAGAACGATTGCCGCCAGCAGCTCGGCCCCGGAGGCACCGACGTGATCAGCAGCGGCCAGCGCCGTGGGTATCGTGGTCCCGGCATGGTGCGACGGGATCAGCTCGTCATAATACCGGACCGTCATCACCTCGTAGTCGAAGGACCGGGCAAAGACCGCATTGACCATGGCGGCATTGATCGCGGGCAGCCGATGCGGCGTGCCGATGACCCGCGATTGCCCCGCTCCGCCCTGCGCCAGCATGAGGTCGAGGAGACCCGCGTTGCCGTCGGCCCTGATCCCCCCCAGCGCGCAGCCGACCACATCGGTGAGCCGCGCCCTAGCGGCCTCTATCGCCTCGCGCGGCAGGTCCTCGGGCCGGACGGACAGCGCGTGATCGACGAGCGCGGTCAGCGTGGGGCGCAGATCGACGGAACCCGTCATTTCCCCTGCGCCCGCGATTGCAGGATCTCGCCCAGAATACGCCCCCGGAAATCGGCGAAAGCGTGCAGGCTCTTGGTCGCGATCTGGTCGCGCGGGAACGGCAGGTCGATCTCGACCGTGTCGATCACCGAGGCGGGCGAATTGGCCAGCACAACCACCCGGTCCGAGAGATAGACTGCCTCGTCGATATCATGGGTCACGAGCACGACGCAGATGCCAAGCCTGTCGCGCAGCTCGAGCACCAGATCCTCAAGCTCGAACCGTGTCTGCGCATCGACCGAGGCAAAGGGTTCGTCCATCACGAGGATCCGCGCGTCATAGGCGAGCGCACGGGCGATGGCGACGCGCTGCTGCATCCCGCCTGACAGTTGCCAGGGGTATTTCTCGGCCGCATCGCCCAGCCCCACGGTCGCGAGCACCTCGCGCGCCTTGGCTTCGCGCTTGGCCTTTGACACGCCCCGACCCTTGAGCGGCAGGGCCACGTTCTTGAGCGCATTCATCCACGGCAGGAGCGACCGGCTGTAGTCCTGAAAGACGACCGCGATCTCTTCGGGAGGCGCGACGACGGTGCGCCCGACCACGCGGACCTCGCCCGCCGTGGGACGCAGGAGGCCCGACAGGCAGCGCAGCAATGTCGTCTTGCCGACGCCCGAGGGACCCACGATGCAGACGAATTCGCCGGGGTTCACGGTGACGTTCAGGCCCTTGAGCACCGTCTTGGCAAAGGCGCCGGCGCGGTAAGTGACCTCGACCTCGCGCGCTTCGAGCGCCGGGGTGGCCGGGGTCGCGTCTGCGGCAGTGCGGGTCAGGGATTTGGTCACGGTGTTCATCGGTTTTTCCTTTGTCATGTCATCATCCGCGCCGGGCCTGGGCCGAGCTTTCGCGGTGCCATCTCAGGGCAAAGTGTTCGAAGATTTCGAAGAGGCGGCTGAGCAGGTATCCGAGCAGCCCGACCAGAATGGTCCCCGCCCATGTCTCGGCCACCGCGAAGTTCCGGCCCGATTGCAGGATGTAATAGCCCAGCCCGCTGTCGGCGCCGTAGATTTCGCTCACCACCATGACGATCACGCCGATGGCGAGCGCGGTGCGTACGCCCGGCACGATCTGCGGAAGGGCGGCGGGCAGCACCATGTCGAGCACATGGGTGCGTTTCGACAGACGGTAAGACTTCGAGAAGTCGGTCAGCGCCGTGTCGATCCCCTTGACCCCGTCGATGGTGTTGAGAAGCACCGGCCAGACGCAGGCGAAACTGATCGACCAGATCTTGGGCAGGGCGCCGATCCCCAGCGCGCCGATGATCAGCGGAACCAGCGCAACCTGCGGCACCGAGCGGATGAATTGAAGATAGGGGTTCACGGCGTCGCGCAGACGCTGCGAAGATCCGAGGATCACGCCCGCCACCACGCCCACCACGATGGCGATGGCCAGCCCGGCGGCGAGGTTGGTCAGGGAAAAAGCCGCATAGGACAGAAGCGGCCCCTCGGTGATGTCGCGGACCCCGACCGAGACGATCTCGGCGAGCGGCGGAAAGTAGAGCGAGGTCGATCCGGCGGAGGCCAGCCACCACAGCGCGATGAGCGCGACGGGCAGCCAGGCTTCGGCAAGGATGCCAAGCAGACGGTTGGTCAGTTTCATCAGGCAGTCTCCCCACGGACGGACGGATGCCAGGCGAGCACGTAACGCTCGATCGCGGCAAAGGCTTGGTTCAGCGTCAGGCCCAGAAAGCCCGACACGATGACATAGGCGATCACTTCCGCAGACGCCCCGTCGATCCGCGCGATGGCGATCTCGTAGCCGATACCGGGCACGGACGAGAGCACTTCGACCCCGATGGACAAGAGCACCGACAGCGCGGTCGAGATGCGCAGACCGGTCATGATGAAGGGCAGCGCGTTGGGCAGCGCGACCTCGAAGAACTTGACCCGCCCGCCGATGCCGTAGGACAGCGTCATGTCCTCGATCGTCGGTTCGACCCGGCGTGCGCCATAGATCGACTGCACGAGGATCGGCCAGAGCGCGGCGAGCACCACCATGATGAGCTTCATCTTGAAACTCGCGCCAAAGAGCAGGACCAGCACCGGCATGAGGGCGATGATCGGCCAGGACCGGAACAGATCGACCAGAAACCGCGTGGCCCGGTAGACGCGCGGGTTCGCCCCGATGATCAACCCGAGAGGGATTCCGATGACCGCCGCGATACACAGGCCCAGAAAGGCCGAAGCGAGCGTCAGCTGCAGCGCGTTCCAGAACCGCGCCTCGAAAGGAAGCTCGATCAGGCGGGAAAAGACGTCGAGCGGCAGGGGCAGCAGATCGCGACCCATGCTTCCCGACATCGCGGCCAGTTGCCAGAGGGCGAGGAGTCCCGCGCCCACCAGCACCTGACTGATGAATTTTCGATTGTCGAACACTGGAACCCTCCCAAATCCCGGTCAGGCATCGCCCGGCACGGGACCGGGCGATGGCTTGGCACGTTCAGCGCGACGCTTTCGCGTCGGTCATTCGGCTCGGGGCGCCTGCGGCGCGATGAGCTTTTCCATGTCCGGCGCAGTGTCGAGCCAGCCGTATTCGACCATGGCCTGCCCCACCTTTTCCAGCGCCCCCGCGTTGATCTGGGGCGTGAAGGTGCTGATCGGACGGTTTGCGATGAACTCGGGATCGAGTTTGGTATACTTGCGGTCGATGTCGCGCACCCGCTCCGGATTGGCGTTGGCATATTCCTCCGCCTCGGTCATCGCGGCGATGAAGGCGTCGACGATGTCGGGGTTGTTGGCCACATACTCGCTCCCGGCCGCAAAGGACACGGATGGCAGGCCGTCCATGTAGAGCGACACCGATTCCTCGACCTTGACATAGCCGGATTGGATCGCGGCCGACATGTAGGGATCGAGCGCATAGATCGCGTCCACCGTGCCCTTGTCATTCGCCGTGACCATCGCCGGGGGCGGCAGCTCGACGAAGGTCAGGCTGTCGATGTCCATGCCCTTGTCCGCCGCCGACATCAGGAGTGCGAGATGCGGCTGGTTGTTAAGGCTGGTGATGCCGATCTTCTTGCCGGCCAGATCGGTGACATCGTCAATCCCGCTGTCCGCCGGCGCGATCAATGCGGCGGTGGCCACGGTGCCCTGCTGCGACATCATGTTGCCCATGACCAGTTGCACCGGCAGGCCCTTGGCCGAGGCGTTCATGACCGCGAGACCCGAGGTCAACGCAAACTCCGCCTGCCCGGTGATGAGCTGCGGCATCATCGCGTCGGGCGGGCCGCCGGGAATGATCTCGGCCTTGAGCCCGTGTTTCTCGAAGATCCCCTCTTCCTGTGCGAGCCAGAGCGGCTCAAAGGCGGTGGGGGCGTTGATGACCCGGATTTCGGTGAGGTCCTGCGCGGCGAGCGGCAGGGTCATCGCCATGGCGGCAACCCCGCTCATCATGGCGCGCGTTATCAGTGACCGGCGTGTGAAGCTGTTCATTTCCAATCCTCCCTGGGTGCGCGACCCACCTCGCCCCTCCTGGCGACATGGGTCAATCTGCCGCATCATTCCGCGCCAGAACCGGCATCCGAGCAACAGATTTGACCCTTATCTAAGATATAACCCAGAACGTATAGGCGGCCTGTTCCGCTCGTTCGGGCATGCGCCGCACTTTCTACCCCAGTGATAACTTGAGCATTATGTCATTCATAGCAGCCAACTGCGTTGCTCGCGGCGTGTTCTGCGGCCCACCCTGCCCGAAAGACATGACGGTTCGGGAGGTGCTAATGTCGATCCAGTTTCCCCAGACGCCCGGTTTCACCGGCGTCAACAAACCCATGCGCATGGAAATCGACCTGTTCGAACTCGAAGTCGAGGGCGTCATTCCAGAGGCGATCAATGGCGCGATGTATCGCTGCGGCCCGGACCCGCAGCTCCCGCCCCGGCTGGGCGACGATATCTTCATCAATGGCGACGGGCAGGTTTCGGGCTTCTACTTCTCGGATGGCCACGTCGATTTCCGCCTGCGCTACGTCCGGACCGAGAAATTCGAACTGGAACGCGCCGCGCGCAAGGCGCTGTTCGGGGCCTATCGCAACCCGTTCACCGACGATCCCAGTGTCGCTGGGCGCGACCGGACCACGGCCAATACTGCGCTGATGTGGAACGGCGGGCGGCTTTACGCGCTGAAGGAGGACGGGCGCCCCTACGAGGTGAACCCGATGACGCTCGAGACGATCGGACGCAACGATTTCGGCGGCGCGATGGCCTCGCGCACCTTTACCGCCCATGTGAAATACGACCCCGAAACCCATGACGTGATCTGGCATGGCTATGCCGCCGATGGCGAGGCGACGAATGCCATTGCCTATGGCACCATCGCACCGGACGGCACACTCGTGTCCGAGCAGCGCTTCACCGCGCCCTACGCCAGCATGATCCATGACTTCGCCTTCACCGAGAACTACATTCTGTTTCCCATCATGCCGGTGACATCGGACCCGGAGCGGCTTGCCGCCGGAGGGTCGCATTGGGCCTGGGACGGAACGAAACCGACCTATGTGGGCATCGTGCCGCGCAACGGCGCGCCCGAGGATATCCGCTATTTCAAGGGTCCCGCCCGCTGGTCGTTCCACACGCTCAACGCGTTCGAGGAGGGCGACCGGATCCATCTCGACCTCACGGTGTCCGAGCGCGTCGGCTTTCCCGACATTCCGATTCTCGACGGTTCGCCCTTCGATCCGGACAAGGGACGGTCGCTTCTGACCCGCTGGACGTTCGACATGTCCTCAAACGACGAGGGCTTTAGCGAAACGGTGCTCTGGGATCACCCGGCGGATTTCTTCGAGATGGACCCGCGCGTGGCCGGGCGACCCTATCGCCACGGCTTCATGGCAGCCAAGGAAAAGGACATGGTCTTCAACATGATAGGTCATATCGACCACGCCACCGGAGAAACCCGCGCCTACCACGCAGGCGCCGGGGCGTCGGTGCAGGAACCCGTGTTCGTGCCCCGATCGGCGGAGGCACCCGAGGGTGACGGCTATCTCCTCGCGGTGGTGAACCACAGGGCCGAGAACCGGGCGGAAGTGGTCATCCTCGACACCGACGACATCACCGCAGGTCCCGTGGCGCGGGTGCATGTGCCGATGCCGCTGCGCATGACGTTCCACTCGGAATTCGTGCCGCAGGCAGAACTTGAAACCGCTGCCGCGCTCTAACCGACCGGACGGGCAATCAGGCTGGACATGGGTGGCTCTGCCCTGTCCCGCCGTGCCCGCGCCGACCGCGCAAAGGCCTCTCGCGCCTCCGCAGCAAAATGGCCCGCGACCCGCGCACAGGTGGCGCGGGGTTGATAGACCTGCCGAAACTCCATCGCCGGAAGCTCGACAAGCTGGACGAGTTTGCCCGATTTCACGTCGTCCTCGACGACATAGTGAAACATGCTGCCCACGTGGCCCGACAGGATCAGCTCCCGGATGATCGGCGCATCGCGCACCTCGCAGGCGACCGAGTAGCGGTCGATTCCCGCCTGCATGAGGCATTTGTCGATGACCCGGAAGAAGTGGCTGTTCCGCTTGGGCAGGATCAACGGCAGGTCGCGCAGCGCCTCGGGGTTCTTCTGGAACTCGAGCACGCTGGGATGATCGGCGGGGGCAAAGATGCCGTGCGGCTCGGTATGCACCACCTCGCTCGCGAATTCCGCCGTTTCGCCGTGACCGAGGAAATAGGCGATGTCCACCTCGCGGTCCCGGATCTGCTGCACCACGGTCTCGAACGACCCCAGCTCGACCCCCAGCTCGACATCGGGGTTACCGCGCATGAATTCGACCACGACCGGCCGCAGCCACTGCATCATGATCGGCAATTGCGTCCAGACCTTGAGCTGCGTGCGCGACTGCCGCCGCAATCCGCGGGGCAATTCCGAGGCGAGCTTTTCGGCGTTGTCCAGAAGTTGCAGCGCCCGGTCGTAGAGGTTGCGTCCCTCTTCCGTCAGCACGCAGGATGTGCCGCGCCGCCGTTCGAGCACGACACAACCGACCTGCGCCTCCAGCGACCTGATGTGGTTCGAGACAGCGGGCTGGGTGATCCCCAGACGATCTGCGCCCGCCACAAAGCTGCCGGCATCGACAACCGCGACGAACACCTCCAGTTGACGGAAGGTGGTGTGAAGCATGATGCCTCCCTAACATCATATTTCGCTTATATCCCTGATAGCCACAAACTGCGTTGCTCGCAATCGCCCCGGCGACAATTCTGCGGGGAGTGATAACCAAGGCTGATATCAATGCAGGTTGAAACCACCGATGGCGTGATGCTGTCCGTCACAGTGACCGGGGACGAGGACGCCCCCGCGCTGGTCTTTGCAAACCCGCTGGGCACCGATCAGCGGTTTTGGGAGGCGCAGGCCGCCAGCTTTCCCGACCGCCGTGTGATCCGCTTTGACCATGCCGGGACCGGGGGGTCCGCCGAACGCAGCGCGACGGCCACCCTGCCTCGCACTGCGCTGGATGTGATCGACATTCTTGATGCGCTCGGGGTCGAGACGGCCGACTATGTCGGCCTGTCCCTGGGCGGGCTGGTGGGCATGGAGCTGGGGGCCACGCATGGCGACCGGATCAGGCGGCTGGTTCTGGCCCATACCACGCCGCATATCCCGCTTGTCGACATGTGGAACGGCCGTATCGCACAGGCCAGGGCCGAGGGGCTGGCGAATATTGCGCCCCCGACGCTTGCCCGCTGGTTGCCAGACGGTTTTGCCGATGATCGGCCCGACGACTACGCCCGCCTTGTGACCATGTTCACCGACACGCCGGTCGAGGGCTATGTCGCCTGCTGCACCCTTCTGCGCGACAGCGACATGCGGGACGCATTGTCGTCCATCGAGAACGAGACCCTGATCCTTCAAGGCGCGCTGGATCAGGCGGTCCCTGCCACTGTGGCGCAGTCGATGGCCGAGGCGATCCCCGACGCGCGCCTCGTCACGCTGCCGGACGCCGCGCATCTGTCCAACATCGAACGGCCCGAGGCATTCAACGCCGCCCTGCGCCAGTTCCTGACCACCGGCGCATGACGCGCCCTCGAAGTTCCACGTCATTCCAGGGAGGAAACACAATGTTTGACGACAACGACCTCGACCTTTCCATGCCACCGCTCGAGGTGCCCGAGCTGAAGCTGGAGTTCGCCTTCCGCATCAAGATCCTGTTCAAGGACCGGCATTTCTTTACCGGCCCCAAGGGTCGTCGTGCCTTTGTCCAGCCCTTCGGCGGCGTGGTCGAGGGGCCGCTGCTGAACGGCAAGGTCGTGCCGCTGTCGGGTGCCGATTGGGCGCAGAACGGGCAGCTCAACGCGCACTACATGCTCGAAGCCGACGACGGCACGCTCATCTACCTCAACAACCTTGGCTATCTCTATCGCACCGATGGCGAGGTGACCGATCCCAAGAACCCGCTGTGGAGCAAGGATGTCCCCTCCTACTTCCGCCTGACGCCCTATTTCGACTGCCCCACCGGGCCGCATGACTGGCTGACGCGGCATGTCGTGGTCGGCACCGGCCAGCGCCACGACGACCCCGATCACACGATGTTCCATTACTGGGTGGTGCGTTAAACGGACGGGCCATGCGGATCGGATCGCTCCGATCAATGAACCAAGGCGCTTTCGGGCGCCTTGGTTGTGTATGCATCCTACCGACGCCTCATGCGAAACGGACGAGGCCGCCAAACGTTAACGCGGGACGTCGGCGTCTCACTCCCTTCACCGCTGTCTGACCGGGAACCGGATATCTGTCAGGTCGGCGATGAAGAACGGGAAGTAGTCGTCGGTGCCGAACATGTTCCCCGCCTCGGCGTGGAACGGCAGGCGATATCCGTCGACCTCGCGAAAGTCGCTAACCACCGCGCCGAAGGGCTGGATCCGGTAGATCTTGTCTGGGTTGGCGTTGGTCCAGCGCTCGAATGTCACGGTTGTCGGTCGCCCCTCGGCGTCTATCGTCACGTCGACCGCCTGTGTCAGGTTACCGCGTCGGACCGTCACGCGCGCGGTGTCGTCGCCGACCGCCTCCCAGCTGACATCGGGGCCGGGTAGAAGGGCCGCTGGCGTCCAGATGACGGCTTCGGAGACATAGCGACCAAAGGCTGAACGGGCGTGATCGACGTCGCCACCAGCCCGGGCGACCGGGATAAGACCGAAGATCCGAAAGCGCGTCCACAGGCCCGAGTCCGACCCCGTGACCGGCATCCCGCCTGTCGTTTTCATGGCCCAGACGAACCCTTCCGGTGCCGCCAGCACCTGATGTGCCGTCATGGGTTGGTAGCGCGGGTCATTCCTGGTCCCAAGGCCGAACCTCCCCTGCATGACGATGTCGGCCACTGGAAGAAGCGGCGTCCCCGGGCGCATGGCATGGGCGAAGTACCGGCGCGCGGGTTCGGGCAGGTCCGCCACCATCTCTGGCGTGAAGACCGGCGGTGCCTCGGGCTGAAGCGCTGTGAGTCTGAGCCATTCGACACGGTCAGCCCGCCGATCACGAACGGCGAGACCGGCCAGGCCCAGCACGACGACCATGAGGCCGATCAGGATCAGGATCAGGAACTTCATTTCCGTCCTCTCAACCACTTCCCTCACCAAGCTATCCCTCTCGCCTCTTGGATGAGATGAGCCAGATCAAGTCACGAGGCCTGCATTTGGAAGGCAAGTGGCCCACGTCTTGGGCACGCCCCTCTTCCCTGATGGTCATGCGGGCGCGCTTCGGGACGAAAGTCTGGATTTTGAAAAGCCTCCATGCCATCGTCGGGAGGCGTCGCTTTCGGGCTCGGCGCATATTTCGTGGAGCATTTTTTTCAGACCCCCAGACGGGCCGATCATGACGATTTTTCATTCCGTTCCCCGCCGTTTCATTGGCGCGCTTTCCCTGACCATTGCGTCGGTCTTCGGTTCGGGTGCATGGGCACAGGACACCTGGACCCTTTTAGATGAGCCCGAACCTGTGGCCCTTCTGGCTCCCGGCGGCAACGCATTGCTCGCGATGGCCTGCGCCGAGGGGGGCATGGTCGAGATGCGGACCATGGTCTTCGGCAGCCCGGGGCCCTCGACCCATATGACCCAGGAGTTGCAACTGACGACCGGAAGCTGGACGTCGGAGACCCTGTCCTTCGCGAGCACCGAGAGCGGCGATGCCTATGCGGTTTCGCTGGACCCGGCAGGTCAGATCGTATCGGCGATGCGCTTCGCACCCATGGTCAACCTGTTCCCGGACGGGAAAGAGATGTTCGGTTTCGAAATCCCGCTCGGTGGGTTCACAGAGGCGCTCGACGGGCTGCTCGCCCGTTGCGCGACCTCTGAGCCGGAAGAACCGCGGACGATCGTGGCGGAAGCGGCGCCCGTGCGGCAGTTCGACGAGGCCCACAAGGTCGCCGCCGCCGGGCTGATCATCGCGGGACAGTGCCAGCCGGGGAATACGGCGGCCTATTGTGCGAACCCCGATGTGCTCGCGCTTCGGTCCCAGCAGATCGAGGCAGCAGCAGCGGCCATCGCACGCGGGCTCGACCCTCGGCAAAGGCCGGACGTGATCGGGGTGGAGCGGCCTCAACTCCTGAACCAGCTGGTGCGGTGCAGCAACGACGCGGATTGTCTTTCGGCCTTCCTGACCGAGAGGATCGCTTTCTGGGACGGGCTTTACCAACCGCTCGACGCGACCGCGCTTGCCGGGCTCGACCCCGAGATGACGGAGATCTGCGGCGCTGCGGTGCATCCTTCGGTTCAGCTGGTCTGCACCGATCCCGATCTGGCCGCATCCGAAGCCGGGGTGCGCCGACAGATCGGCCTGATGAAGACCGAGTTCGCGCAAGACGACGTCGCCGCTGCCTTCGACGGGTCCATCGCGCGCATTCACGACGAATGCCGGGCGGAGCGCGGCTGTCTGGAACAGGGCTTCGCCGGTCTGGAACAGACGCTCGATGACTGGTCACGCGACATCCGGGCCAAGGCGGCCGAAGCGGAACGCCAACGGATCGCGTTGGCGCAACAGGAGCGCGAGATCGAGGCGGAACGGTCACGGCAACGCGCGGCCGCCGAAGCGAGCCGGAACACCGCGAGCGTCATTGGCACCTCGGTCTTCACCGCACCGTCCGGGCCAAGCGGCGCCTGGGTGCGGGAGATCGGGCTCGGTCGTTTCGAGATCGCCCGTGGCGCGACCCGGAACGAAAGCGAGGTCATCGCCAGCCAGACCCGACGGCTGCGGCTGCTCGCTGCGTTCTACCATGACGTCTACGACAACCTCTGCGAAATCACGGGACCGTCGCAGAGCTTTGCCCAGCAGATCGACGTCGTGACGACGGATGGCACCGGGCGGGAAGTCGAACGGATGGAGGGTGAACTGCAAACCATCAAGGTCCGCTCGGAATATGTCGACATCTTTGCGAGCGGCTACGACCTTGCAGCAAACCCGGCAGGCTTGATCTTTTCCATGGGAGCAAACTTCGGCCAGTTGTTCGAAGATCTCGCGACCGTGAGCCGGGACGTGATCCAGGCGAACGGATGCGGCTCGCCGGGGCTCGTCACCTTCGAGCGGAATCTGGCGGCGGTCCTGCGGGGGGAACCCTCGCTTCAGCGGCGGGGCGAGGTGATGACTTTGCTTGAACGAAGCTGCATCGCCACGCGGCTTGGCGACATGGCCGGACGTAGCGCCCGATCCTTGCCGGTCGCCTGCGCCTGTATCTCGAAGACCTTGTGGGACGGTCTGCCGGAAGAACACCTCGTTACCGTGGAAGACGGCTTTTCACGGGAAACCTTGCTCTTGGCTGCGGCGACGACGCCTGCGACTTGGGAGGGCGTGCAATCATGCGTGCGTTGACCCTGATCCTGTCCGTTCTGTTCGCCCTGACCGGTCCGGTCGCCGCACAGACCGAGCTTCCGCCCGCGATGCCGCCGCGTGCCGCGCCAGCCGATATCGACCGCAACCTCGGATTTGGCCTTGCCGCATGGGAGAAGTTGTCGGGCTACTCCACACCGTCACGCCCTGATGCACACGTGCTTCGTGACTTCCAGTCCATCCCCTTGACGGACGGCAGCGTCGTGATCCCGGGTCTGGGGGTGCGGCTGCGCCCCGCCAAGGAAGCCGGTCGCGATGTTCTTGAAATCGTGGACATGCGCGAGTTCAGCGCCATCTGGGTCGCGCGTGATGACCCGCCATTCGGGTTTGGCGGTATTGGCGGATTGATCGGCGGAACGATCTTTTCGCTGGACCAGACGCTGAGAACCGAGCTTTCGAAGTCGGCGGACAAGAAGCTGACGCAGGGATTCAGTTTCCAGATTTCGACGGCGGTGCCCTATGAACACAACGGGGAGCCGCGCGTTCAGATCCAGCCGGGGCGGCTTCGGGTCGATCCCCTCGTGCGACCCATGGGGCGGTGGCTGGTGGCCGAGCCGGACGCAAACGACGGGCCTGATCCGCGCGCTGAGTATGACGCATTGATCGCCGACTTCCAGACCAGCCTGAGCAGCAATCCCTGTTCCGTGACCGGCCTTTCCATCATGAACCTCGAGCGGCAGATCGACCTTCTCGACCGTGCGGCCGAAGCCCCGTTGCCGGATCTGAACCTTCGCAACCTGCAAGAAACTGCCTGTGCCATCGCGACCCACGGCACCTATGACATAGCGGATCTCGAACGGCTGGCGGTGTTGCGACAGGCCGAATGCGCGGATCTGGCAGAGGGTCTGTCGCAGGAGATGCGGCAGGCGGCGGAGGACATGCAAGGTCAGGTCGCGCCGCCGACCGGGTATCTTCGCTGGGCCGAGATCGGGCTTTATGGCATCCGGGACCCATCGCGCGGACGGCGGACACCGGAAGAGGGCGTCGCGCGCAAGACCTGCATCCTGCAGTATCTCGAAGACGATCTCTTTGCTGCGACCGAGGGAAGGTGAATCCCCCTCGGTCGCGCCGTCCTGCGATCACACGTAGCGGTTCACGATATTCTCGAGGATTTCCTGACGGCCCGAACGGGGTTGCGGGTTGATCCCCTCCCCCTCGACCCGGGACGCGACGGTCGCGAGGTCGGCGGTGAGCATCGCCTGCGCCTCCGGCGTCTTCCAACCGGCATAACGCTCGGACCGCATGTCTTCGAGCACGCCATCCTCCAGCATCTTCGCTGCCGCCTTCAGGCCTCGTGCGCAGATGTCCATGCCACCGGCATGCGCCGCGACAAGGTCCACCGGGTCGAGCGACTGGCGCCGGATCTTGGCGTCGAAATTGGTTCCGCCTTGGGTGAAGCCGCCGGCCTTCAGGATTTCGTAGTAGGCCAGCGCAACCTCGGGCACGTTGTTCGGAAACTGATCCGTGTCCCAGCCCGACTGATAGTCGTTCCGGTTCATGTCGATGGAGCCGAGGATGCCAAGCTCGCGGGCGAGGGCCAGTTCGTGCTCGAAGCTGTGCCCGGCAAGGATCGCGTGCCCCTGTTCGATGTTCATCTTCACGTCGTTTTCCAGCCCGAAGCGTTTGAGGAACCCGTAAACGGTCGCGACATCGTAATCATACTGGTGCTTGGACGGCTCCTGCGGTTTCGGTTCGACGAGGATCTGGCCCTTGAAGCCGATCTTATGCTTGTAGTCGACGACCATGGACAGGAAGCGTCCCATATGGTCGAGTTCCTGACCCATGTCGGTGTTGAGCAGCGTCTCATAGCCTTCGCGCCCGCCCCAGAGGACATAGTTCTCGCCCCCCAGACGGTGCGTCGCGTCAAGGCAGAGCTTCACGGTCGCGGCCGACCACGCATAGACGTCCGGGTCGGGGTTGGTCGAGGCGCCGGACATGAACCGGCGGTGCGAGAACATGTTGGCGGTGCCCCAGAGAAGCCTGGTGCGCGAGGTGGCCATCTTCTCCTCGAAGAGGTCGATGATCGCCTCGAAGTTCTTGCGGCTTTCGGCAAAGGTATCGCCTTCGGGCCGAATGTCGGCATCGTGCCAGCAGAAGAACGGGACGTTCAGGATCTCGAACAGCTCGAAGGCGGCATCGGCCTTGGCTTTTGCTGCCTCCATCGAGTCCGAGAACCACGGACGGTCGAATGTGCGCCCGCCAAAGGGATCACCGCCTTCCCATGCGAAGCTGTGCCAATAGGCGACTGCGAAACGGAGGTGTTCCTCCATCCGTTTGCCAAGGACGATCTCGTCGGGGTCGTAGTGGCGAAAGGCAAGATCGGTCGAATCAGGGTCGAATCTCAAGGGCGCTATGCCGTCGAAAAATCCGCTCATGTCGGGGCTCCTTCATTGGCCGCGCTCACAGGCGGCAGGTTGTCTTTGACGTAGATGGTGGGGACGATGGCCGGTTCGGCCACATAGGGATGCCGATCCGCAAGGTCGCGCAGACAGGCGACGACCTGCCGGATTTCCTCTTCGGGACGCTGGTCGATCACGACGTCGATCAGGTCGTCCAGAAGCGCGGCGTGACTGTGCGGGACAAGTTCGTGCAGGACCACCATGGGGCGGTCGGCGCGCTCGGCGATGGCCCGGATAAGCCCCGCGTTGCCAGCCCCCATGGAATAGATGGCCGTGATGCCCGCGTCCTGAGCCATCCGGTCGCGCAGCTGGGTTTCGACCTGTTCTGCTCGGTCGTGCCCCTCTATCACCGGCGCGACGACCATTCGCGTGCCGGCCAGACCCTGAATCAGGCCGGCGAGTCGTTCGGCATGGTCGCGGGCACTGCGCGCCCCGAGGATGGGAAGCACGCGCCCGGCCCGCTGGATATGGGCGAGGCGGATCAGGCGGGCGGCGGTGCGTCCGGCCATCAGATTGTCGATCCCGACATAAGCATCCCGCGCCGCCCCCGGCAGATCCGAGACGAAGGTCAACACCGGGGCGCCGGCCGCGCGCAGGCGCTCTATCGCGTCGGCGACCTCGGGCGTGTCGATGGCGACAAGGGCGATACCATCAGGTGGATCAGTCTCTAATTCTGCCAGATGCGCCATGAGAGCCGCTTCGTCGAAGGCGGGAATGTCGACCACGCGCAGCTCCACCCGGTCGAGCGACAGGCGCGGGACCATCTCCTGGATCAGGCGACGCACCTTGGCGAAAAAGGCGTTGGGCCCGTCCGGAAGCAGCAACACGAAGCTGTAGGTCCGGCTTTGGGACAGGTTCGCGGCGGCGACATTTCGGACATAGCCCAGCGCCGCGACGGCCGCCTCGACCCGAGTCAGGGATTTGGCCGCCACGTTGCCGCGCCGGTTCACCACGCGATCCGCCGTCGCATAGCTGACGCCCGCGTGTTTCGCGACGTCCGACAGGGTCGGCTGGCGTGTCGGCATGGCTCCTCCTGGCGGGACCATGGAGCGGCGGACTCGGCCCGTCAATCCATTTTGATAGACGTCTATCATTTTTCCGCTACGGTACGTCTTGCAAAGTGGGACAATTGCCGCGACCTTGGGGCTTGCCTGATGGCTGGGACGACCATGAACTCGATTGACAGGAAACTCGACGATGCCGCGCGGGCGGCTTGGCTTGCCTATGTCGGCGGGCGCAAGCAGGACGAGATCGCCCAGATCATGGGGATTTCCCGGCAATCCGCGCAGCGGCTCGTGTCGCAAGCCCATGCCGCGGGACTGGTAAAGGTATCCATCGACCATCCGATTTCCCGCTGCCTGACGCTGGCGCAGGATGTGGCTGCGCGCTACGGGCTCGACATGGTCGACGTGGTGCCGTCCATGGGCACCCCGGCGGAAAGCAACGTCGCTGTCGCCAATGCGACCGGGGACCGGATCGAGCGTTGGCTGAACGAAGCCGCGCCCCAGATCATCGGACTGGGCACTGGGCGGACCCTGCGCGCGGCGATCGAGCATCTGCCCCATATCGACTGCAACCAGCACAGGGTGGTGTCGCTTACCGGAAACATCGCGCCGGACGGATCGACGGCGCACTACAACGTGCTCTTCACGATCACCGACAAGGTGACGGCGGCGACCTTCCCCATGCCGATGCCGGTGATCTCGGCCTCGCCCGGGGAACTGGCGGCGGTGCTGGGACAGAAAACGCTGGCCACGGCGCGCGATCTGGCGGCGCGCACGAATGTGCGGTTCGTGGGCGTCGGCTCGATCAGCCGGGATGCGCCGCTCGTCCTGGACGGGTTCATCGACCGCGCGGATCAGGAACGTCTGGTCGGAAAGGGCGCTGTCGGCGAGATCGTCGGCTGGGTCTTCGATGCCGAGGGCCATCTTGTGGATGACGAAATCAATCAGCGTGTCAGCTCCGCCCCGCTCGAGATCGCGCCGCGTGCGCCGGTCATCGCCTCGGCCAACGGGCCGGACAAGGTAGCAGCGATTCGCGGCGCCATGCTCGGGCGTCTCATCAACGGGCTGATCACCGACGAGGACACAGCGCTAGCGCTAACGGCGTAACACGCGGATAGCGGCGCAAAGAAATCAATGACTTGCGGAACTTCGCTGCTGTGCGGCGACGATTGACCGTTGACGAGTCTCGGTTGAAATTGAATAAATGCTCGAGAGCCTAGCAATTGCTCATATACTGGGAGGATACCATGACCGTTACATTCCGCGCCCTCATGGGCGCTACTGCGCTGTCCGCCGTGGCCTTTGCCGCACAAGCGCAGGACACGACGCTGACCATCGCCACCGTGAACAACGGCGACATGATCCGCATGCAGGAGCTTGCCGGTGCGTTCACCGAGGAAACCGGCATCGCGCTCGAGTGGGTGACGCTCGAAGAAAACCAGCTGCGCCAGCGCGTGACGCAGGACATCGCCACCAACGGCGGCCAGTTCGACGTGATGACGATCGGCACCTACGAGGCTCCGATCTGGGGCAAACAGGGCTGGCTCGTGTCACTCAATGACCTGCCTGCCGAATACGACGTGGACGACCTGCTCCCCGCGATCCGGGACGGCCTGACGGTGGACGGCGAGCTCTATGCCGCGCCCTTCTATGGTGAATCGTCGATGGTGATGTATCGCACCGACCTGATGGAAGCCGCAGGTCTCGAGATGCCCGACGCGCCGACCTGGGACTTCATCAAGGAAGCCGCCGCGGCGATGACCGACAAAGAGAACGAAGTCTACGGCATCTGCCTGCGCGGCAAGGCCGGCTGGGGCGAGAACATGGCCTTCCTCTCGGCGATGGCCAACTCCTATGGCGCGCGCTGGTTCGACGAGAACTGGCAGCCGCAGTTCAACACCGACGCATGGAAAGCCACCCTCACCGATTACCTTGCGCTGATGAACGAATACGGCCCGCCCGGCGCGTCGTCGAACGGCTTCAACGAGAACCTCGCGCTGTTCCAGCAAGGCAAGTGCGGCATGTGGATCGACGCCACCGTCGCCGCATCATTCGTGTCTAACCCTGAGGATTCGACCGTTGCCGACAGCGTTGGCTATGCGCTGGCCCCCGACAACGGCCTCGGCCCGCGCGGCAACTGGCTCTGGGCATGGAACCTTGCGGTGCCGGCCGGTTCGGACGCCGTGGACGCCGCCAAGCAGTTCATCGCCTGGGCGACCTCCAAGGACTACACCGCGCTCGTGGCCGAGAACGAAGGCTGGGCGAACGTGCCCCCGGGCACCCGCACCTCACTCTATGAGAACCAGGAGTATCTGGACGCGGCGCCCTTCGCGCAGATGACGCTCGAGTCGATCAACGCGGCGAACCCGACGCAGCCGACCGTGGACCCGGTCCCCTATACCGGCGTTCAGTTCGTCGCGATCCCCGAGTTCCAGTCGATCGGCACCGCTGTCGGTCAGGCGTTCTCGGCGGCGCTTGCCGGTCAGATGAGCGCGGAAGACGCGCTGGCGCAGGCGCAGACACTCACTGAGCGCGAGATGAAGCGCGCGGGCTACATCCAGTAACGTTTTCCTCCCGGTCGGGGTCGGCTTCGGCTGGCCCCGGCACCCTTCGAGGTCTGTGGCGATCACCCGGGACGACCGGATGATCCCCTCATACCTAGCAAAGAGGGCTTAGGCATGGCGACCAAGGCTTCACGCACAGCGGCACGGGCGATGATTTCGCCATCGGTGATCCTGCTCTTGGGCTGGATGCTGATCCCGCTCGGACTCACGATCTATTTCTCGCTTCTGCGATACAATCTGCTGATGCCCGGGGCGACCCCCTTCGTGGGGCTCGAGAACTACGAGTTTTTCATCACGAACCCGGCCTTCGTCACTTCGCTGATCAACACGCTGCTTCTCGTGGGAGGCGTGTTGATCATCACGGTGATCGGCGGCGTGCTTCTCGCGCTGCTTCTGAACCTCGACATGTGGGGACAGGGGATCGTGCGGGTGCTGGTCATCGCGCCCTTCTTCGTCATGCCGACGGTGTCCGCGCTGGTGTGGAAGAACATGTTCATGCACCCGGTCAACGGGCTTTTCGCCTTTATGGCCAAGGCGGTGGGGCTTCAGCCTTTCGATTTCCTGGCTCAGGCGCCGCTCGCCTCGATCATCGGGATCGTGAGCTGGCAATGGCTGCCCTTCGCGACGCTGATCCTGCTGACCGCGATCCAGTCGCTGGACAGCGAACAGCTCGAGGCCGCCGAGATGGACGGCGCAGGGGCCTTCAGCCGGTTCTTCTACATCACGCTGCCGCATCTTTCACGCGCGATCACGGTCGTGATCCTGATCCAGACGATCTTCCTGCTGTCGGTCTTCGCGGAAATCCTCGTCACCACAAATGGCGGGCCGGGGAATGCATCCACCAACCTTACCTACCTGATCTACAAGGAAAGCCTGCTTTCCTACGATGTCGGGTCCGGGTCCGCCGGTGGCGTCATCGCCATCATCCTCGCCAATATCGTCGCGATCTTCCTCATGCGGATGATCGGCAAGAACCTCGACGCCTGAGGAGGGGAGCACATGGCCCGCGCAGTCACCACCCAGCGGAAAGCGATCAACACCGTCATCGCGTGGATCGTTGGTCTGCTGATCTTCTTCCCGATCCTCTGGATCTTCATCCTGTCATTTCACACCGAAGGCGACGCCATCAAGCGCCCGTTCGAGGTGCTGACCAGCCGGTGGACCTTCGAGAGTTATGCTACGGTGCAGGAGCGGTCGAACTACTTCCGGCACTTCTGGAACTCGGTCGTGATCTCGGTCGGCTCCACGGTCATCGGCCTCCTCATTGCGGTCCCTTCCGCCTGGGCCATGGCTTTTGTCCCCGGCAAGCGCACGAAGGACGTGCTGATGTGGATGCTGTCGACCAAGATGCTGCCGCCCGTGGGTGTGCTGCTTCCGATCTATCTGATCTGTCAGAACCTCGGGCTGCTCGACACGCGCGTCGCGCTCGTCTTCATCCTCATGATGATCAACCTGCCGATCATCATCTGGATGCTCTACACCTACTTCCGCGAAATTCCGGGCGAGATCCTGGAAGCGGCGCGGATGGACGGGGCGTCTTTGCGCAACGAGGTGATCTATGTGCTCCTGCCCATGGCGGTGCCGGGGATCGCGTCGACGCTGCTCCTCAACATCATCCTCGCATGGAACGAGGCGTTCTGGACCCTGACGCTCACCGCCGCGAAAGCCGCGCCGCTGACCGCCTTCATTGCGAGCTATTCGTCGCCCGAGGGGCTGTTCTACGCAAAACTCTCGGCCGCCTCGATCATGGCCATCGCGCCGATCCTCATCATGGGCTGGTTCAGCCAGAAACAACTCGTCCGCGGCCTGACCTTCGGCGCGGTGAAATAAGGGAGCACGCTCATGGGGCGCATCACGCTTGATAAAGTGACCAAGGCGTTCGGCGATGTGGAGGTGATCCCGCCGCTGGACCTGACCATTGACGACGGCGAGTTCGTGGTTTTCGTCGGGCCGTCGGGTTGCGGGAAATCGACCCTACTCCGGCTTATTGCGGGGCTGGAGGACGTGACTTCGGGTGAGATCCGTATCGACAGGCAACCCGCGACGCATCTGCCGCCCGCCAAACGCGGCCTTGCGATGGTGTTTCAGTCCTATGCGCTTTATCCGCATATGTCGGTGCGCAAGAACATCGCCTTTCCGATGAAGATGGCCGGCATGCCGGAGGACGAGCAGAAGCGCCGGATCGACGCGGCGGCGGCGGCCCTGAACCTGACCGATTATCTCGACCGTCGGCCCGGACAGCTTTCTGGCGGACAGCGGCAGCGCGTGGCGATCGGGCGGGCCATCGTGCGCGAACCGGCGGCGTTCCTTTTCGACGAGCCGCTGTCGAACCTCGATGCGGCGTTGCGCGTGGGGATGCGGCTCGAAATTTCCGAGCTCCACGAGCGGCTCAAGACGACGATGATCTATGTGACCCACGATCAGGTTGAAGCCATGACCATGGCCGACAAGATCGTGGTGCTCCAGAAGGGCGTGATCGAGCAGGTCGGCGCGCCGCTGGAGCTTTACAACGCGCCACGCAACAAGTTCGTGGCGGGTTTCATCGGCTCGCCCAAGATGAATCTGATCGAGGGGCCCGAGGCGGCAAAGCATGACGCCACCACCATCGGCATCCGGCCGGAACATCTGCTCGCCTCGACCAGCGAAGGCGACTGGACGGGCAAGGTCGTGGTGTCCGAACATCTTGGTTCCGACACCTTCCTGCATGTTCAGGGCACCGGCTTGGCCGATCTGATGACGGTCCGCGTGGGCGGCGAGTTCAACGTCAAGCATGGCGACACGGTTTATCTGACCCCGCAGGCGGACAAGATCCACCGTTTCGACGCGCAAGGTCTGCGCATCGCATGACACGGCTGGCCGGCAAACGCGCGCTGATTACAGGAGCCGCCCGCGGGATCGGGCTCGCCTTCGCCCGCGCCTATGCCAGCGAAGGCGCGTGGGTCGCGATTGCCGATATCGACATGGGCCGGGCGCAGGACGCCGCGAGCGACATCGAGGGAGCGATCGCCGTCAAGCTCGACGTGACAGATCAGGCGAGCATCGACGCGGGCGTGGCCGAGGCCGTGGCGCAACTGGGCGGGATCGACATTCTGGTCAACAACGCCGCGATCTTCACCGCCGCGCCGATCACCGAGATCGAACGCGCCGATTACGACCGGGTTTTCGCGATCAACGTCGCCGGGGTCCTCTTCACCATGCAAGCGGTCGCGCGGCACATGATCGACCGGGGCGCGGGTGGCAAGATGATCAACATGGCGTCGCAGGCCGGACGCCGTGGCGAAGCGCTGGTCGGTGTCTATTGCGCGTCGAAGGCGGCGGTCATTTCGCTCACCCAAAGCGCGGGCCTCAACCTGATCGCGCACGGGATCAACGTGAATGCCATCGCGCCCGGCGTGGTGGATGGCGAGCATTGGGACGGTGTCGACGCCTTCTTCGCCAGATACGAGAACAAGCCCCTCGGCCAGAAGAAACGGGAGGTCGGCGCAGCCGTGCCCTATGGCCGGATGGGGACCGCAGAGGACCTTGTCGGGATGGCGATCTTCCTCGCCACGGACGAGGCCAATTACATCGTCGCCCAGACATACAATGTCGACGGCGGCAACTGGATGAGCTGATACCATGGCGCCGAAACTGTCTCTAACCAACCTGAAATCGCTGTCGGACAAAGTCGCCGTGCCCACCTATGCACGCGAAGACCTGTCGGCGGGCATCCTGCATTTCGGTGTCGGCAACTTCCACCGCGCGCATCAGGCAATGTATCTTGATCGGCTCTTCAACGAAGGCCGCGATCACGACTGGGCGCTCGTCGGGGCCGGTGTCTTTGCCGGCGAAGCCAAGGGCCGCGCCGTGCTGGAAGCTCAGGACTGGCTGACCACGCTTGTCGAACAGGAGGCCGACCGGAGCGAGGCGCGGGTGCTCGGGTCGATGATCGACTTCATCGAACCGGCAAACGGGGCCGCCATCATCGAACGCATGGCGCAGCCGGACATTCGCATCGTGTCCCTGACGATCACGGAAGGGGGATACTTCCTCGATTCGCAGGACCAGTTCGATCCGACGCATCCCGCCATCCAGGCGGACGCCGCCGCGCCCTCTGCGCCCAGGACCGTTTTCGGCATGATGATCGCCGGCCTGCGCGCCCGGCGCGACGCCGGGATGGCGCCCTTTACCGTGATGTGCTGTGACAACATTCCCCACAATGGCGCGGTGACAAAGAACACGCTCGTCGGGCTGGCGCGGCTCTCGGACCCCGATTTCGCGGCCTGGATCGAGGGGAACGTCGCCTTTCCCAATGCCATGGTCGACCGGATCACTCCGGCAACGACGGATCGCGAACGCCAGATCGCGGCGGAGGAGTTTGGCGTCGAGGACGGCTGGCCGGTGTTCTGCGAAGGCTTTACGCAATGGGTGCTGGAAGACGACTTTCCCCAAGGTCGTCCCGCCTTCGAGACGGTCGGCGCGCAGTTCGTGGACGACGTCGCGCCCTTCGAGCTGATGAAGCTCCGCATCCTCAATGGCGGCCACGCGACCATTGCCTATCCCGGCGGGTTGATGGGCATTCACTACGTGCATGAGGCGATGGCGCATCCGCTGATCCGCGCATTCCTGCGCAAACTGGAAGAGACCGAAATCGTGCCGATGGTGCCCCCCGTTCCGGGAACGGACGTCAGCGCCTATTTTGACCTGATCGAGAGCCGGTTCTCCAATCCCAAGATCGGCGACACCGTGCGGCGCCTGTGTCTTGATGGGTCGAACCGGCAACCGAAGTTCATCGTTCCTGTCATTCGCGACGCCATCGCGAAAGGGGCGTCGATCGAGGGGCTCGCGCTCGAATCGGCGCTCTGGTGTCGCTATTGTGCCGGGATGGACGACGCGGGGAACCGGATCGAACCCAACGATCCCAACTGGGACCGGCTTGTCGCCGTGGCGCTCGAGGCGAAGGATCGTCCCGCAGCCTGGCTCGAGCAGGCGACGATCTACGGCTCGGTCGGTCGTGATCCGAGGTTCTCGTCCGCTTTTGAGATCTGGCTCGGGCTTCTTTGGAGCGAAGGGACCGTCAAGGTGCTGGAACGCTACCTCGCTGCGTAAGGCAGCCACGGACGCCTGACCATGGTCGAGCCGGTTTCGACGACGGCTCGCTTCCTGATGTCCATTGAACCACCACCCCTCGGCTCGCGTTGCAATCGGGACCGAAGCGCAAGGCGAGGAGGTTCACATGACGGACGCAACCAGTTGTCTCGTAACCAAACTGTCTCACTACCTGCCCCTGTCCGACGAGGACGTGGCGCGATTGGCCAGGCTCGAGCGTAACGAGCGGAACTTCCCGGCCGACCACGAGGTCTATCAGGGCGGCGATCGGAACAAGGATCTCTACATCGTCAAGCACGGGTGGTGCTTCAGCTATACCGACCTGCCCGACGGACGACGCCAGATCGTCAAGATCCACCACCCGGGGGATGTCATCGGCTTTCCCGATGTCGCTCTCAAGCATGCAACCTCGACCCTGCGCACGATCGAGGATGTCTGTTTGTGTCCCTTTCCGAAATCATCGCTCGACACGATCCTCCGGGAATCGCCAAGGCTGTCCGCCCTGCTCATTTCCATCGCGCTCAGGGATCATGTGGTCCTGATCGACGTGCTGCGGGCCATGGGCCGCATGAGCGCGCAGGAACGGGTCAGCTACATGTTGCTCGACCTCATATCCCGGTTGCGGATCACCAACAGCAAGATGACCGATACCATCCGGCTGCCCATGACCCAGGGCCAGATCGCGGATTACCTCGGGCTGACCAATGTCTACGTCAGCACGACCCTCAGGCGCATGGAGCGCGCGGGTTTCATCGAGCGGGACCATCAACACGTCCGGCTGCTCAAGGAAGACGAGATGATCTGTCTCACTGATTTCCATGATCGCTACGCCGACATGGACACCTCCTGGTTCCCTCAGGACTGAGCGCGGGCGCGCAATTCAATCCAGTTGAAAGTGAGACTCCGGATCGTCGGGCAGTCTCGACCTGTCAGCGGGCGCGAAACGCGCCCGGTGGCGGAACCATATGGCAGCCCGTCGCGTTGCCCCACCGACAGCGGAGAGTGAATCGTAAGCTGTTGAAATAAAACAGCGAATTTCGCTTATTGACGCTCGGGGGCGAACGGAGATGCTACGGCTTTTCACGGCTTTGGGACTTGTGATTCTCGCGGCCGTCTTGCCGACCTTCGGTGCCCTTATCTGTGTAGCTCTGGTGGTCATTCAGATCGCCCTGATGGCGCTTCGGCCGCTTCTTGCCTGTGTGCCCGCGCGGCTTTCGATGTCTGCGCGAGAGTCCGCTGACCCCTGGTTCTCGGTCCATGTGGCGACCCATTCGGAACCCCCGCGGGTCGTTATCGACACCCTGCGCGGGCTGCTGGATCAGGATTGGCCGGAGTCGCGCTACGAGATCATCGTGATGGACAACAACACCGCCGACGATGCGCTCTGGCGGCCGGTAGAGCGGTTCTGCTCCGCCTACCCGGGTCGGATCAGGTTCCTGCTTCGCATGGGCGTTTCCGGGGCCAAAGCCGGCGCGCTGACCATAGCTCTGGAGCAAACGGACCCGCGCGCCAGTCACATCGTCACCGTGGACGCAGATTATGTCGTGACCCGGGATTTCCTGCGACGGGCGGCCGCCGCACTTCACCGTACCGGCGCGGACTATGTCCAGTTTCCGCAGTCCTATAGCGACGCAACGCTGGCCGCGCCTGGGATCAATGCCGAACTCGAGGAATACTTCCGAACCAAAGCCGCACGGGCGGATGTGGCAGAGGCGGTTTTGCTGACGGGAACGCTGTGCGTCATTTCGCGGGACGCCCTGACCGCAGCGGGCGGATGGTCCGGGAGCACCACGACCGAGGACGCGGAACTTGGCGTTCGGCTTTGTAAAGGCGGGTATTCTGGACGGTTCATCAATCAGGTGGTCGGCAAGGGGCTCTTGCCGCTTTCGCTGCGCGATCTGGAGCGGCAGCGGTATCGCTGGTGCAGCGGGAATTTCCAGACACTCATGACCCATGCTGCGACGATCTTCACGCGGACGGGCGCACTCAGCCTTCACAAACGTCTCGTCGTCCTGTCGCAGTTGACCGCCTGGTTCAACCTGGCCCTCATCCCGGCCATGCTCTTGGGCGCATGGCTTCTGACAGGGCGCGCGGACAGCACTGCTTCGACGCTGGCCGCCTGTGCCATCGTTCTGAGCCTTTGCGATATCGTGATCCGCGTGTTGGCCCGGGGCTTGCGGGACGGGCTGCCTCCGGGCGTCCTGGCACGGGCCCTCGCCTGTCGCATCGCGCTGGCGCCTCAATCGGCCAAGGCCACATTCGATGCGCTGGCGGGCAGCCGGCTGACGTTCGTCGTGACCGACAAGTCCGGCCTGAAGGACGCGGCAGCGAGAAACTTCTCGGTCTGTCCCTGGCTGCCCTTCCTCGCCGCCGCCGTCCTCTTCATCGTCGCGCATCCGACAAATCCGCTCATTCTCGCGGCGCTCGGTGCGCTGATGCTGCCGTTGCCTGCGGCGATGCTGACCTTCCGAAGTTTGCGCGGCTATCGGCAGGCCGTCCTGCTGCTCGGACGGGAGGCCATGGCATGATCTCGGGTCCTCTCGCCCCCTGCGTGGACATCATCATTCCGACCTTCAACCGCGCGCATCTGATCGAGGGCGCCATCCGGGCGGCGCTCGTGCAAAGCTGGTGGAACAGTCGCGTCCATGTCATCGACGACGCGAGCACCGATGCCACGGCGCGGGTGGTGGAACCCTTCTTCGCGCATCCGAAGTTCAATTACATACGCCTCGCGCACAACCTCGGCACGGCGCAGGCCAAGAACGCGGGCCTTCTGCTGACCGCCGGCGACGCAGTGACCTTCCACGATTCCGATGACATTCCGCATCGCGACAAGGTCTTGCATCAGGTGCGCCGGCTGAGCGCGCAGGACGTTCGCGCGGACGGTTGCCTGAACTGGCCCCTCGCGAACAAAGAGGCCGGCCAAAACCTCACGGTAAGCGTGGTGCTCACCCATCACGAGCTGATTTTGCCCGACGGACGACGGGTGGAGATCCGGCGCGACCTGTCGCTTCTGGATGACGTGTTTCCCAACCTCCAGATGGGCGCAGAGGTGCCCGGGGAATGGACACATATCAATTCGGGGCTCTTCCGGACCGATGTATTTCGTCGTCTCGGCGGGTTCGAGGATTGCGTCGAAGAAGACCGCGAGCTTCGCAATCGACTGATCCTGAATGGCGAAGTCATCTGGATCGTGCCGGAGCTGCTTTTGACCAAGATCGAGACGCCCGATAGCCTGACCCAGTCGCCGGTCTCGGACTATGTCAGTGAACGTCGCCGTGCGGACCGGCAGAGGGTCTGGCAAAAGGTCGAGGATTGGCGGCACAGCGGACGGGTGGAGCCGGTGCCGGTCGATTGTCCGGCGCTCGAGGTCCGTCAGGTCAGCCGCCCCGAATGGCTACAGCGGCGCGACATGCCGGCGTCGCCTGAGACCCTTGCCCGGGTCGACAACATCCTGACAGCCGAAACCTCGGACCGGGTGGCCGCGCAATGAGGCCCATTCGCCACTTCGCCGATCGTCCGCATGTCGCCATCGTCGACCCCTGTAGTGCTGCGGGCTATGACCTGCCCGATATCGAGGCCGGCGGGCTTGGCGGCACGGAGGCGACCGTTCTGCGCATCTCGGCGGCGCTCGGGGCGTCGTTCGACATCACGCATTTCCAGCACGGCCGCAGTGTCGAGCAACGGTCGATCGCCGGTCGGCTTTGCCCACTTGGTGACCGGGGTCCGACAGGCGATTTCGACGCGCTGGTGGTGATCAACCGCTGGAAAGTGGCGGTTGCCCTTCGCCGGCGATACCCCGGCACGGCGGTGTTCCTGTGGCTGCATGTCTATCCCGGCCGCCACAACCGAAAGATGGGGACGGCGTTGAAAGAGGCCGGCATCACGGTCATCTGCGTCTCGCTGACCCATGAAAGGTATCTCGAGACGTTTCTGAACGCCGCCGCGATGCCTCGCTCCGTGGTGATCTACAACCCGCTGAACGATGCCCTCCAGCCCGACGGCACGCCGCGCGATCCTTGTCGGCTCCTGTTCGCAAGCTCGCCACACAAGGGGCTGGCCGAGGTTTTCGCCCAGTTCGCGACTTTGCGTGCGCAAGTGCCGGACCTTACCCTCGCCGTCGCAGATCCCGGCTATTTGCGATGGGAATGCGGGCCGGTGCCGGAAGGTGTGACATTTCTCGGCGCGCTGTCGCATCCGGCGCTGATGGAGCATCTGCGCCGCGCCCTCTGCCTCTTCTATCCGCAGACCACCTTTGCCGAGACCTTCGGGCTCATCCTTGCCGAGGCGAACGCCGTCGGAACACCTGTCCTCGTGCATGGCGCTCTGGGGGCGAATGCGGAAATCGTGGCGGACCGGAATCAGCACGTAGACGGACATGATCCGGCCCAGATCCTCGCCCGCATCCAGGCGTGGCGGCGCACGGCACCGCGGGTGCGCTCCAATCCCGCCTTTCGCCTGTCATCCGTTGCGCAGAAATGGGCGGATCTTCTGAGCTCCGCCGTCGCCGTTCAAGACCATCTCGAGGTGCAATCATGAGAGCGCCGCATCTTCCAGCCGCCGTGATACCGGACATCGGCGGTCCGGTCCCTTCCTGGGTCAAGGATCGCCTGTCGGCTGCCGCCGGTCCCGAGGACCGGGGCGAGCAACCCATCGCACGTTCGATCGATTTCCTTTTTCAGGCCGGTCTGCTGCGGGAGGACGGCAGCGCGGACCCGGTAAGGACCGCATCGGCGCTCATGCAGGTGGGTGCGGCGAACCTCAGCGCCGGACGACTTTGGGAGGGGCACATCAACGCCCTGCGGCTGATCCGTCTCTATGGCACCCCATCCTTGAAGCGAGATGTGAACCAATGGAACGCTTTGCTTCGGGACTTGGCGCCGTGAGCCGTGCTTTGGTCACGGTAGACACCGAAACGGGAGTGCGCCTCGCCCTTGTCGACGTGACCCATCATGACCGGGCCGATTCCTCCTGCTGGACCGTGCAGGGCATGAAGGCCACGCAATCTGGGTGCTATGATTTCGCCGGCATCGCGGTGCAGGACATCCGATGGGTCGGCGGGGCAGGCGATTACCTGCGCGAGCCGCATTTCGTCGGGGGTGTCTGGCGCATCGCAGCTTTGCAGGTGGGCGGCGCCATCGGCCTTCTGGACTGTGCGGTCGGCGCGCTTCGGGCCATGGGCCGACTGGAGGCCCAGGCACAACAGACCCGGCTGATGAATGTGCTGATGCGGGCCTGGGCTGGTGCGGCGCTGACCGAACGTGCGGCGCAGGCCCCAGCGGACCCGACGGTGCCGGTCGAAGGCGTCGTGGCCACCGCCATCTCGGCCCGCCTGTTCACCGAAGAGGTCGGGCTCGACGCCATTCGCGCCGTCGAGCAAAGCATCGGGCTGCGGCATTTCGAGGCCGGCTCGGATACCGGGCGAAAGGCGCGCGACCTGGCGGTCTACCTGCGTCAGGTCGCGCGCGATGCCTTCGTGCAGCGCGCGGCAAGTCATGCGCTCCTCAACGACCAGCCATGGGGGGTGTTCGGATGACGATTACCCTCCGCCCGGACGATGCCGTGTTTCAAGGGCGCGAAAGGCTCGTCGTCCTCGCCCCGCACCCGGATGACGAGTCGCTCGGCTGCGGGGGACTGCTGGCACGTGCCTTCGAGGGGGCTGGCGCGCATGTCGTCTGCCTGACCGATGGCGGGGCAAGCCATCCCGGCTCGCACGGATGGCCGCGCGCGCGGCTTGCCGCCCTTCGGCGTTCGGAGATGGACCGTGCCATCGCCTGTCTGGGCGGGTCCCGCGATGCCCTGACGTGGCTTGGCATGGAGGACGGCGGGCTTTGTCGGGCCAATCCGCAGGAGATGGCCGCGCGTCTGGAAGCGCTGATCGAAGACGTGGGGGCGCGGCACATCTTTGCGCCCGCCCCGGAAGATCACCACGAGGACCACCGCGCCACGGCCCGCTTCGCGTCGGCGCTCCGGTCACGCCGACCGGACTGGAGGTTCTACGCCTATCCGGTCTGGTGGCGTTGGGACGATCCCGACTTCGCCCGAAAAATTGCTCGTCAAAGGCCGGTCTTCCTGCCGCCGGGTCGGCACCTTCCCCGAAAACAGGCGGCGATTCGGGCGCATCGGTCGCAAATGGGACTGGTCGTGGCAGACGATCCTTCCGGGTTTGTCCTTCCGGCCGGCTTCACGGAGAGGTTCGCCCAAGAAGACGAGATCTTCTGGAAGATGGCGTGATGGGGGTCGACCGGGATCACCTTACCGCGCTTTATGCCGGGACCTCGGACCCGTGGAACTTCGAGCACAGCGGTTACGAGCAGGCCAAGTTCGCGGCCACGCGGGCGGCACTCTCGCGCAGAGCCTATGCCTCCGCGTTCGAGCTTGGCTGCGGGAACGGACAGCTTGCGCGGATCCTCGCGCCGCTTTGTAGCCGCTATGCCGGGATGGATGCCGTGGGTATCGCTATCTCGGCCGCGCGGCGCACGGTGCCGGACGCGCGGTTCGTACAAGGGTTTTATCCCTGCGCACTGCCCGCAGGCGACTTCGATCTGCTGGTCCTGTCCGAAATCCTCTATTTCCTCGACGGTCGAAGCCTGCGGACCCTCGCCCGCGAGATCGCCACGTCCTGGCCGCGCGCAGAGGTTCTCTGCGTCACCTGGCTGGGAGAGACCGGTCACGACATTCAGGGCGAGGAGGCGCTGGCGTTGTTCTCCGCCGCTCTCACCACACACGCGATCATGCCTGTCACGCAAACCGAGGGTTATCGGATCGACCGGGGATTGCCGAAGGAGGGATCATGAAACCTGTCACTGCCCCTGACATCGCCGTCGTCATCCCCGCCCGGAACGAGGAAGAGCGGATCGCGGCTTGCCTCGCCGCCCTCGCGGGTCAATGCCCGGGAAGGGTCGCGGTGATCCTGGTGGTCAACAACACCACCGACCGGACCGAGGACGTGGCGCGGGACGCCGCCGGGCAGTTGGGGCTCGACCTGACCGTCCTGAGCCTCCGCCTTGGCGCGCAGGAAGGGGTCGGCACGGCCCGCCGGATTGGCTGCGACCATGCACTGCGCAGCTTGCCCGCGCTGCGATACCTGTTCACCACGGACGCAGATGGCATCGTCGACAAACACTGGATCAGCCGGACCATTGCGCATCTGAAAGCGGTGGATGCGGTCTGCGGCAAGATCGAACCGATGGCCAGAGAAGCGGGCATTCTCGCTGCCATGGACCGGCACCTCGGGGCGCTGGAAGGTCTCTATCGTCGACTGGTTCAGGACTTCTATGCGCGACATGTCCCGGGTTGCGCGGATCTTGCCGGGACCCACGGCGAGGCGGCCGGTGCAAGTCTGGCCTTCACACGGGACGCCTTTGTCGCCGCCGGAGGCTTCGCCCCGATCAAATGCGGCGAAGACCGGCGGATCGTCCGCACGTTGCGCGGGCTGGGGTGCAAGGTGCGCCATGCCGACGACGTCACGGTGCAGGTGTCCTGCCGGTTGTCCGGACGCGCCGCCGGGGGAATGTCGGACGCGCTGAGGGCCCGCATCGGGCAGGCCGACTACCTGATCGACGATTGCCTGCCACCAGCCGATTGGCTGACCCGACGGGCGTACACCGAGACACTGGGTCCCTGGCCGCCACTCGTGCCGACACGCTTTCGGATCAAGGTGTGCGACCTGCCCCGCCATATCGAAATGCTGAAGACCTACCGGAATTCGGAGTGGTTGATCCCCGCTCCGGACGCTCCGGCTGCGACGCTGTCCCAGTCTGTCCGAGACAGCGAAGCGCCGGAGTGGGGGTCGGCGACTGTCCCCGCTGACCCCCGACCCCAGACGCGTCGGGATACATTCCCCGGCACGTCTGTCGCGATCCTCAAACCAACCGTCGGCACCGCCGACCCTGAAAGGAGCCCAAGATGACGACGCTGAAAGACCTTTACGTGGAAGAACTCCAGGATCTCTGGTCTGCCAACGACCAGATGTCCCAAGTGGTGTCTGCGATGGCCGACAAGGCCTCGGACAAGAAGTTGTCGGACCGGTTGAGCTCGGCCAAGGACGGGATCGACAAGCACACGCGCCTTCTCAAGTCCCTTCTGGAAGACGCCGATGCAGAGGTGAAGAAAGACCACTGCAAAGGCATGGAGGGCCTGGTGAAAGAGGCTCGCAAGCATGCGCTCGACAGTGACATAAGCGGTGCGGCGCTCGACGTGGCGATCATCGCGCAATACCAGCGGATGTGTCACTACGGCATCGCAGGCTTCGGCACGACCAAGGCGTTTGCCGAGGCGCTTGGAGAAGATGACGCCAGGCGCAAGCTCGACGAGGCGCTCGACCACATCTACGAATCCGACGACTTCATGACCGAACTGGCGGAACGTTCCCGCAACGTCGACGCGGCTGCGTGACTGGCAAACGCCACCGGGGCGGCGATTTCGCCGCCGCCCCGGTGGTCTTGTCGCGCGTCGGGCGGAACCCCCGCAAGCGAGACGAGTTGTTCCATATCACACCCACAAAAATCGGAGAGGTCCAATGCATTCGATAATCTATCTGATCGGTCTCATCGTGGTGGTTCTCGCAGTTCTCACACTCATCGCCTGATCCAAGTCCAGCGCCTGATCCAAGGAGGATAACATGATGCCCGAACACAAAGGAAAACCAGACACCGACACCTCGATCACCCAGGACGCCAAGGAGACCGCCGCGTCGGTCTCCGATGCCACCAAGGAGCAGGCCCAGAACCTGGCGCGGTCGGTCGCCAGCGATGCGCAAACCTACGCGGGTCAAGCCAAGGTGTCTGCGGCAGACGAGGTCAAGGACGTCGCATCCGCCCTCAGGACCGCGGCAGACGAGTTGCGGAGCGGGTCGCCGCAGGAGCGCACCTTCAGCCAGATCGCGGACTCGCTCGCGGATGCGTCGGACGCGGTGCGAGACAAGGACCTGGGAGAGATGGTCGGCGCCGTCAATGACTTCGCCAGACGCAATCCGATGATCTTTCTCGGAAGTGCCGCGCTGATCGGCTTTGCGGCTACGCGCTTCGCCAAGGCCTCGGGGGACCGCTCGCCAAGGTCGGGAGGGACTCCCTCCGGCTACCGTGATCGGCAGAGCTCTCCCGCGCCAACCACGCAAGCGACCGGCCACGGCGGACCCTCCGCCCCGGCCGGCACGACACCCGTGAAAGGAGGCACAGTATGACGAACGATCCGAACAAATCCGCAGGGAGCCTGCTGAGCGACGCGCTCGCGCATGTCAGCTCCCTTGTCCGCAGCGAAGTCGATCTGGCGCGTGCGGAGGTCAACGAGAACCTGAAGAGTGCCGGGGTCGCCATCGGCATGATCGTCGGCGCCGTCGTCGTTGCCCTGACGGCGCTCAATATCCTCTCTGCCGCACTAGTCGCCGCCTTGACCGAAGCCGGCATTCCCGGCGGCTGGTCTGCCCTGATCGTGGGCGTGGTCTTTGCGGTCATCGCCTATGTGATGCTGCAAAAGGGCACGAATGACCTGAAACTCAGCAGCCTCGCACCGACGCGGACCGCAAGGAACGTGAAACGCGACGCTCAGGCCGTGAAGGAAGTTTACGATGACAAATGACACTCGCTCCCCCGAAGACATCGAACGCGACATCGAACGCGAACGCGCAGGTCTGACGAACACGCTGGACGATTTGCAGGATCGGTTCTCGGTCGAATCCATTGCCCGTCAGGTCACGGATTCCTTCCGCGAACATGGCGGTGACCTTGGTCGGTCGGTGTCCGACGCCGTCAAACGGAACCCTGTCGCCTTGGCCCTGACCGGGGTCGGGCTCGCCTGGCTCATGATGGACAAGCGGTCCGACAGTTACCGGCACGACGGCTATCGCAACTATCGCGGCTATCGCAACAGCGCGGATCGCGTGCAACCGCGCGGCTATGGCTATGTGGCCGATGATCGCTACGACCGCGACCCGGACCACCGCCCCAGAAGCCTCGCTGGCCAGCCGCTCTACTCCGGCCGTTACGGTTCGGCCGAGGGCACGCCCGACTGGGCCCGTGACGATCGTGATGACCACAGGAGCGCCGCGTACGGCCTTCGCCAGACCGCAAGGGATGCCGGCCACAGGATGTCCGATACGGCCTCGGATGTCTCGGGAAGCGTTCGCGAGACAAGATCGAGCGTGGCCGACAAGGCAAAGAGCGTCGCGACGAAGGCCCGGGACGCGGGCACGCCGGTCAAGGAAGGTGCGCAGGGGCTCGCCTCCTCCGCCTCCGAACGCGCTTCTGCGCTTCGTGACCGGCTGGCACAGGGCACCGAAGATCTGACGGAGGACGCGCGTCATCGCGTGGTCGAGGCCCGCCGGCGTGCTTTGGAAGCCCGGGACGCGGCGGCGGACTATGCGCGGCAGGCGCGTGGGCAGGCGGTGGACATCTTCGAGCAGCAGCCTCTGGTCGCGGGTGCATTGGCCGTCGCGCTTGGCGCGGCCCTGGGCGCGGCCCTGCCCCGCAGCCGTGTCGAGGACGAATATCTCGGCGAGCAGAGCGACCATCTGATGGCCGAGGCTGAACGCATCTTCGAAGAGGAACGGGAAAAGCTCGGCAAGGTTGCCAAGGCCGTCACCGACGAAACCCGGCAGGCTGCGCGCGAGATGAAGGCGGAAGCCGACGAAGCCGTTTCCGGATCGAGCGTGGAGCAGGCCGCAGAGGACAAGGCCAAGTCCACCGGCAAGCGCATCGCGGACGCCGCCAAGACCGAGGCCGAGAAACAGGACCTGGGCAAGGTCGGCAAGTCGCCGAAATCCGGCACCTGAGACCAGGCCCGATCCGCGGGCTCCTGCGGATCGGGCAACACGAAAGAGAGGTTCGATGGCCCGCGGCAGACACGCACGCACACCAACGCAAATCCCGGCCAAAGGGTGGAAGGACATCGCCCTGCGGCTCAAGTCGGAGATGGCCCGGGACCACGTCGGGCTGATCGCAGCCGGCGTCGCCTATTACGCGCTTCTGGCGCTCTTTCCGGCCATAACGGCGCTGATGGCGCTTGGCGGGCTGGTGCTCGAGCCGCCCGAGGTGACGGCGCAACTGGAAACGCTGACACAGGTGATGCCGCAGGACGCGGCGCGGATCATCCTCGATCAGGCGGTGGAGGTCGCGGGTTCCCGGGAAGGGGGACTTGGGCTGGCCTTCGCGATCGGCCTTCTCCTGGCGATCTATTCGGCCTCCAAGGGCATGGGCAGCCTGATGGAGGGGCTCAACGTCGCCTATGACGAGGAAGAAGGCCGAGGGTTCATCTCGCGGACACTCTGGACGCTCGCCCTGACGCTGTTCCTGATCGTCGGGCTGATCCTCGGACTTGTAGCGACGCTCGCCGTCCCGGCCGCCCTCAACCTCGTCGCATTGCCCGGATGGCTCGACTCCCTTCTCGCGCTCGGACGATGGGTGATCCTCGGCCTGATGACGATCTTCGGCTTTGCGCTTCTCTATCGCTTCGGACCCTCCCGGGATCGGGCAAGATGGACGTGGCTCTCGCCCGGCGCGGTCGTCGGGTGCGCGGTCTGGCTGATCGCCTCGGTCGGTTTTTCGATCTACGTCAGCAACTTCGGCAGCTACAACGAATCCTTCGGCAGTATGGCCGGGGTCATCATCCTGCTCGTCTGGCTCTGGATCTCGGCCTACATCATTCTCATGGGGGCCGAGCTCAACGCCGAGATCGAAGCACAGACCGCGATCGACACGACCGTCGGCCCGGAGAAGCCGATGGGCAATAGGGGCGCGGAGAAAGCTGACAATCTGGGCGAGGTCGCCGACGGAGGCTGACGTCTTCACCGCCCAAGGCGGATAGCCGCGCATGGACGGGTCGGCGGGGCGGCATCGCCGGAACCCGCGCGCCGAAGATCCCGTTGTTCTGCTGTAACAGACACTGGTTCGAGAGGAGGCTCACATGGACCACAGCCAGCACACCCCGCTTCGCCCCGAGGAGTTGAATGAAGGAAACCTCAAGGGGGTCAACGTCTACGGACCCGACGATCATCACATTGGCGACGTGTCCCATTTCCACGGGACCGGTCCGACCGCCCAAGCCGTCGTGGATGTCGGCGGGTTCCTTGGGATCGGCGCCAAGCCGGTGGCAGTGGACGTCTCGCGTCTGAACTTCATGCGCGATCCGAACGGGAAGATCCACGCCACGACACCAATGACGAAGGACGACCTGAAGAACCTGCCGGAGCACCGGGACTGACGTTGCTCCCGAGGCTGCCAATCCGTCACGACATCAGGCCGCCAGACCTGCTTCTCGACAAGGTGGCATCGGGTTTGGCGGTTCTTTCCTTCTGAAGCTATGCCCTTAACCATCAAATGGCGCGCCGGCCTTCCTGGTCTCGACATCAGTTCCTCCGACCCCCGAGGCCGAATCGCGTCTGTCGATCCACCCGCATTCTGACCGCGGTTTCGGGCGCGTCATCCAACCAGATTAACGGTTTGGTTTCTTGCTCCCCCGGCGGCCGTTTTCAGCCCGCGCTCCCGTTCCATTCCGGCTGGAAACGGCTTGCCTCCATGCCGCCTGAAACCCGATGGGTCCTCGCCTGTTGGTGACTCGGGAAGCGTCAGCGTCTCGCCAGATCAGACCACTTGCAGCAAGGAGCTTTGCACATGGCACGCTATGACAATGACAGACAGGAACGTGACCGGGCCCGGTATCAGGATGAGTTTTCCCGGGGAGGCGGCCATGACTACGACAACGACGGACGCGCTCGGGGCGACTGGAACCGGTCCGCCAGCCGGTATTCGGACAACGACCGGAATGATCGCTACGACCGGCAGGGCGCCGGGCAGCGCCAGCAGTATGGGCGGCCGAGCGGATGGCAGCGTCGCGACGACGATGGCTATCAGGGCGGATACGAGGATGACGACTTCCGCGCCCAGCGGGATCCCGGCACGTTTCGGGGATATGATTACCTCGACCCGCGCGACAACTGGGGGCGCGGGGCCGGACGCGGTGGGACGAGGCGCGATTATGGCCGCGATTATCGGGGATCGCAGGGCTTTGGGCGCGAGGATCGCGGCTCGCTGCACGAACGCGACTGGGGCGACCGTGCCGCCGACGAGGTCAAGTCCTGGTTCGGTGACGACGACGCGGAACGCCGACGGGACAACGACAAGCGTGGCCGGGGTCCGAAGAACTATCAACGGTCGGATTCCCGGATCCAGGAAGACGTGAATGACGAGCTGACGGATTCAGACAGGCTCGATGCTTCGGAGATCGAGGTATCGGTGTCGGATCGTGAAGTCACCTTGACCGGCACGGTCTCTTCCAAGGCGGAGAAGCGCTGGGCCGAGGATTGCGCCGACAGGGTTTCCGGCGTGACGCATGTGCAGAACAACCTGCGGGTTTCATCTGGCGCGGACCAGACCTCAACGACCACGGGCGGGAAGCTGAAGTCCTGACGTGGATCACCGAACCCGAACATTGACAATCGAGGAACCCGGTCCTGGCCGGCCGGGTTCCTTCCTGAACGACTGGAGTTTGACCATGAGCAGCCAAGACCTCGACACTCTTGAGACGAAGGACCGCCAGCCCGGCCGTGAAGAACGCATGTCGCCGGAGCCGGAGTATATGCCGCGCTATGCCGGGTCCGGCCGGCTGAAGGGCAAGGTTGCGATCGTGACCGGCGGCGATTCCGGGATCGGACGTGCGACAGCCATCCTCTTTGCCCGCGAGGGTGCGAAGGTCGCCATCGCCTACCTCGACGAACACGAGGATGCGGAGGTCACACGCTCCAAGATCGAAGAGGAAGGTGGTCAGGCGCTGCTTCTGGACGGCGACATCGGAAAAGAGAGTTTCTGTCGAGAGATCGTCAAGAAGACGTTGGACGCGTTCGGACGGATCGACGTGGTTGTCGCGAATGCGGCCGAGCAACATGCGCGGGAAGACGTCACCGATATCTCCGAAGAGCAGCTGTTCCGGACCTTTCGAACGAACCTCGCCGGGCAGTTCTTCACGATCCAGGCGGCGCTGCCTCATCTGAAGCGGGGTGCGTCGATTGTCTGCACAACCTCTGTCACCGCCTACCGGGGCCAGGATTTGCTAGTCGACTATTCGGCCTCGAAGGGCGCAATCCTGTCCATGATCCGCGCCCTGTCGTCCAAGCTCGCCTCGGACGGCATCAGGGTGAACGGCGTCGCGCCCGGGCCGATCTGGACCCCGCTGATCCCGGCGTCCTTCCCGCCAGAGAAGGTCGAGGAGTTCGGCAAGTCCGCGCCGCTTGGTCGGCCCGGCCAGCCCAACGAAGTGGCGCCTTCGATGCTGTTTCTCGCCTGCGAGGACAGCTCCTACATGACGGGTCAGGTGCTTCATCCGAACGGCGGCGACCTCATCGGCGGCTGAGGTGGCGCTTTGAACGCCCCTCAGGAGGGCGGGCCCCCTTCAGGCGCGGTTGCATGGGTGCTAATCTGCGCGCTGATCGCTTGATCTGATCAGCGCGCCGAGACATCTTGGCGTCCGGGCCCGGAGGAAAGATGTCCCGTTGGATTTGCGCAGTTGATGTGGGGACGCGCTCGGCGCGGGCGGCTCTGTTCGACCTGCGGGGCAAGATGGAGAGGCGTGCAGTCGTAGCTTTCCCGCTGTTTTCCAATCATGACGCCGACGGAAGCTACCGCTCGTCAGATATCTGGCGCGCCGTAGCCGTCGTCGTGCGGCGGGCCTGCGCCGGCATTGACCCCTCCGACGTCGGAGCACTGGCGATCGACGCGACCTGTTCGCTGGTCCTGACCGGAGTCCACGGAACGCCGCTGGTGCTGGACGACGCGGGGCAGGACACGATCGCCTGGTTCGACCGACGCGGTGTCGCCGAGGCACAGGCGTGCACTCGGGCCGGGGGTGCGTCGGTCGACGCGCTCGGCGGCGCGATGTCGCCGGAGATGCAGGTGCCGAAGCTACTGTGGCTGCAACGTCAGCGCCCGGAGCTTTGGGCGCAGTTGGGCCAGGCGCAGGATCTGACCGATCACTTGGTAAGTCGCGCGGTGGGCATGCCGGTGCGGGGGCTGTCGTCGCTTGTCGCGAAATGGCCCTTCGCAGTCGAGCGGGGCGGCTGGGACGAGGACCTGCTCCGCGCCGTAGGGTTGAACGACTTGCGCGAGCGCGCCGGTCTACCGGAAGAATGCGGGTCAGCGGTTCCCGTTGCGGCCCGGGCGGGCACGCTCTGCGCCTCGGCCTCGGAAGACCTTGGGCTTCCCGAGGGTCTGTGCGTCTCGAGCGGGATGATCGACGGATACGCCGGTGCGCTGGGCTGCGGGGCGATCCAGCCGGAGGCCGTGGCACTCATCGCAGGCACCTCTGCGAGCGTCATCGCACACCGGGCGATGACCCCATCGCTCGACGGCTGGTGGGGCACCTTCACCGATGTGATGGCCCCGGGCACACGCACCGTCGAGGCTGGGCTTGCCGATGCGGGTGCCGTTCTGGACCGAGTCATCGAAAGCTGGCCCAAAGGGGCGCCACGCTCGCACGATCAGGTTCTGTCCCGGATCGCGCGAAAGCGTGAGGAGATTGGCGTCGGATTCGGCGCCGACATTCACGTTCTGCCCGATGAACGTGGGCTGCGCGGGCCGGTGAAGGAAGCGCCGCTGAAAGCGGTGGTGCACGGGATGCCGACGCACCGCGGTCCCGATGCGCTCGCGGCCTACTACTGGCGCACGGCGGGCGCGGTGGCGCTTTCCATCGCGGATATCATGGAGCGGGTCGCGCCGGACCTACCGGTGGCAGCGGTGGGCGGCATGATGCGGAGCCCCGTCTTCACGCAGGCGGTAGCCGATGCGACCGGCCGCTGCGTGATCGTGCCCGATGCCGTTGACGGCGTGCTTTTAGGAACCGCCATTTGCGGCGCGGTCGCCGCCGGGATGCACCCGGACCTTACGACCGCAAGCACCGCGATGTCACCCGGCGTGAGACGCACCGAGCCGCAGAGGGACGGCGTGGCCCAGATGGACCGGGACAGGGTCATCCGTGCGCGCATGGCCCAGCACCGCGCCGGGATTGCCGGTGTCTGACAGGGGACAGGAAATGGTCAGGCGCGCAGGAACCGCAGGGTCGATTCGACGATGGTTTCGCGCATTTTCTCCTGAGCGTCGTCCGTAAACAGCTCCGGTCCGAACTTGACCGAGAAACTCGGCCGGTTCGCGATGTTGTAAAAGCTCTGCGCCTGGATCTGCCAGTGCAGGAACATCGGGTCCACATCGGCCCGGAAGACGCCTTCGGCCTGCCCTCTTTCAAGCACGTTCTGAAGCCGGTGCTTCGAAGTCAGGTTTAGGTCGCGTATGTAGTCGGACTTCTTAAGGTACTGCGCGCGATTGACGTTCTCGTTCATCACCATGCGGATCAGGTCCGGATTCTTGCGGTGATGATCGAAGATGCGCCGCACAAGCTCGGCCATCGCTTCTTCGACGGACTGCGCCTCGAATTCGACCTCGTGCTCGCCTTCGCGCACCCGGCCATAGGCGGCTTCGAGCGCGGCAAGGTAAAGGCCGTCCTTATCGCCAAAGTAGTAATAGATCATTCGCTTGGAGGTCTTGGTCTTGGCCGCGATCTCGTCGATCCGGGCGCCGGCGAGACCGTTCTCGGCGAACTCGGCCATTGCCACCATCAGGATGTCATGTTTCACGCCCTCAGCGTCCTGTTTCCAGGATTTCCGCAGTGTTTCGTCCTTCATTTTTGTCTCTGCTCTCTTAACGAAAACTCGCCCTCTCGTTGAGTACGTTACCATCCATATCCTGCATCGCAAGTATGAGTTTCCTGACCGTTGGCGGATAATTTATTGCGATCAATATCTTAGTCCCGCCATTTTACGAAGCGCGAATTGGACGGCCCACGAACGTTAACAAAGGGTTAACGAACAAACTGGTAAGTTCACGCATCCTCGGACCTTAATGATTAAGACCCGGAGAAAGTTCCACGAGGTGATAAAAATGTCGCAAACGACCCCGCGTCTCGACTTGCCGCTCATTCAGCCCGCGCAGGCCCAGAAACATGTGACCCACAACGAAGGCCTCCGCGTTCTGGACGTGATTACACAACTTACGGTCGAGGCACTTGACGCTACGACACCGCCCCCGACCCCTGCGCAAGGCGCAACCTTCGGAATCGGCAATCCGGCCACGGGTCTCTGGAGTGGCCACGAAGGGCAAATCGCAACCTGGTTCGACAGCGCCTGGGATTTCCTGACTCCGAGGGCCGGCTGGTTGGCGGTCGTCGCGGGCGAGCGGGCCGTGAAGGTGCATGACGGCACGACATGGCGCGACCTCGACCGCGAAAACCTGCCCGGTATCGGGATCAACACGACGTCGGACGCCACCAACAGGCTGGCCGTGTCCGCGCCCGCGACGCTCCTGTCGCACGAGGGGGCCGGGCATCAACTCAAGATCAACAAGTCGGCTGCGACGGATACCGCGTCGCTCCTGTTCCAGACGAACTGGTCGGGACGGGCGGAGATGGGCCTTGCCGGGAGCGATGTCTTCACGATCAAGGTCAGCAGCGATGGCGCGGCCTGGGACGAGGTGCTGTCGGTCGCGCCGGGCGCGGGCGTCGTCACGACGTCCAACATGGTCGGCACCGTGAACGCGGTCCCTTCGGCGGGCAATGCGGTGATCGAAACCGGGTCGAACGCAGACGGGAGCTATACGAAGCTCGCCGACGGCACGCTAACTTGCCACATGCCGGGCTTCGCGAGCGTGAGCGGGTCGGCCGCGACATGGACGCTTCCTGCGACCTTTGCCGATGCCGGCTTTTGCATCACGGCGACGGTGGTCGGTTCGACGCCCGCCGTGGTGACGGTCGGGGCGGCGACGACTGGAAGCGTCGATATCGAGACCTTCGACCTAGCCGGGTCCAACACGGTTGCGCCTGCGGTCAACCTGATCGCAATCGGGCGGTGGTTCTGAGAAAATGCAACGGGTGGCGCGAAAAACCGCCTCAAGTGGCTGACGCTAAGGGAAAACCCGTGCTATGCGCGTTTCAAACGGGAGGCGCGCATGGCGAAGACGATCCATATCCTGAACGGACCGAACCTCAACCTGCTGGGAAAACGCCAGCCCGAGATCTATGGTGCCGAGACTCTGGCCGACGTGGAAGCGGCCTGCGCGCGTGTCGGTGCCGAGTTCGGGCTCGTGACCGCGCTCTTCCAGTCGAACCACGAAGGCGAGATCGTCGAGATGGTTCACCGTGCCCGCGACGAGGCGCAGGGCATCGTGATCAACCCGGCGGCCTACACCCATACCTCCGTCGCCATTCTGGACGCGCTCAACACTTTCGAGGGTCCGGTGATCGAGGTCCATATCTCGAACGTGCACAAGCGTGAGGCGTTTCGCCATCACTCCTATGTCTCGCTGCGCGCAGACGGGGTGATCGCGGGGCTGGGCACGCAGGGGTATGAATTGGCCCTTCGGCGCATGGCGACGCTTCTCGCATGACCGACCGTTACGCGGTGCTGGGCAACCCCCTCGGCCACACCAAGTCGCCCTTCATTCACGACGCTTTCGCCCGCCAGTTCGGCGAAGACATGTCCTATGAGGCGATGGAAGTGCCGCTCGATGGGTTTGCCGATGCGATCCGCGCCTTTCGCGACGCAGGCGGGATGGGTGTCAACGTGACGGTGCCGTTCAAGGTGGAGGCCCGGAACATTGCCACGCACCCCATGGAAGCCGCGCGGCTCTGCGGGGCATCGAATGCGCTGAAATTCGAAGGCGACCGGATTCTTGCCGACAACTTCGATGGCGTCGGCCTGGTGCGCGACATCTCCGAAAACCTCGGTATTCCCCTATCCGGGGCCCGTATCCTGATTGCCGGGGCTGGCGGTGCCACGCGCGGCGCGGTGGCGCCGTTTCTGGCCGCTGGCGCCGAGAGCGTCACCATCGCCAACCGGACCGTCGCCAAGGCGGAGGCGATCCGCGACATGCTGTCCGGTCGCGGTCGGATCGAAGCGGTGAGTTACGCGGACGTGACCGGGTTCTTCGACATCGTCCTCAACTCGACGACCACCAGCCTCACCGGCGAGAAACCCCCGCTCCCCGACACGGTGTTCGAGGGCGCGCGGCTCGCCTATGACCTCGTTTACGGCAAGGGGCTGACGCCGTTTCTCGCCACGGCGCAGGCGCGGGGGGTGCAGGTCGCAGACGGCGTCGGCATGCTCGTCGAACAGGCCGCCGAGGCTTTCGACTGGTGGCGCGGCCAACGGCCGGACACCTCGCCGGTGATCGCGGCGATGATTATTCCGCTGGAATAGAGCCAGATTTGGCGCTCAGAGCGTCGCGCCTGCCTTGATTTCCATGGTCGCCTCGGATCGGGATCCCTTGACGCCCAGCGCACCATGGAGCGTGACCACATGGCCGATGACGATAAGCGCGGGACCGGGCAACTGGGCGTCGCGGACCTTCGCGTCGATGTCGGTGAGGGTCCCCGTAATCACGCGTTGGTCTAGCCGCGTTCCGTTGTCGATCACGGCGACGGGCATGGCGGCATCGACCCCTTGGGACAACGCGGCCTGTGCCACGGCGCCGATGGCATTCAGCCCCATGTAGACCACGACGGTCTGGCCCTTGCGCGCGTAGCGGGTCCAGTCATGGTCGATCACGCCACCTGCCCCGTGCGCAGTGATGAAGACACAGCTTTGCGCGTGATCTCGGTGGGTGAGGGGGATACCCGCCGCCGCGCCACAGCCGGCTGCCGCGGTGATGCCCGGCACGACCTCGACCGGGATGCCGTGTTCGGCCACATCCTCGAGCTCTTCCCCGCCGCGCCCGAATATGAAGGGATCGCCGCCCTTGAGCCGCAGCACACGTTCGCCCCGCTTGGCGCGCTCGATCATGAGACCGGTGATTTCGGGCTGCGTTAGAGTATGCTCATTGGGCTTCTTCCCCACGTAGATGCGCTCGGCATCCCGGCGCACGAGGTCGATGATCCCGTCGCCGACGAGGCGGTCAAAAAGCACCACGTCGGCGTGCTGCATCATGCGCAACGCCTTGAAGGTGAGGAGGTCGGGATCGCCCGGCCCGGCACCGACAAGCCAGACCTCGCCGCGCTTCAGATCGGCGTTGTCGCCCCGGGCCAGTTCCGCGACCAGCCGTTCCTCGGCCAGCCCCTCTTCCCCCGCGAGAAAGGCGTCGCCCACCGGGCCCTCGATCAGGTTTTCCCAGAATCGTCGCCGGTTGCGGGCGTTGGGCACGGATTCGTAGATGCGCCCCCGGAAATCGGCGAGGAACTTGGCGAGCCGGCCATAGGCGGCGGGCAACATCGCTTCCATCCGGGCGCGCAGGATGCGGGCGATCACAGGTGCCGCGCCGCCGGTAGAAATCGCGATGGTGATCGGATCGCGTTCGACGATGGACGGCGTGATGAAATCGCAGAGATGCTTTTCGTCGGCGACATTGACCAGAGCCCCTGCGGCTTTGGCCCAGGCATGCAGGCGTTCGTCCCGGTCCGGCTCCTCGGACGCGCCATAGGCGACGAGGCAACCGGCGAAGTCGGCTTCCACTGGCAGTCGCGGCTCATGAGTCAGGTTCGCATGCCCGAGAAAGGCGCGCACTTCGTCGCCGGGTTCCGGATCGAAGACAGTGACGAAGGCACCGCAATTCAGCGCGCGTTCCACCCGTCGCGCGGCAACCGTCGTGCCGCCGTCGACCACCACCCGTTTGCCCGCGACCTCGAGAAAGATGGGCAGAAAATCCATGTCCGCGTCCCCGCATGAGCGTTTTGTTCCATGTCGGGCAATGTCGAGGCCATGTCAAATGCGCGAAACCGCATGTTTGTTGGCCCTACCGCGTCGCCGCGACGCAGCGTATCATGGGCAACATGAACTTGCAGCGCCCCTTCACGCCGGACAACCCCCACCCTTTCGCCCCCTTCGTCGCGATCCTGGGACGGGGCAAGACGAAGAGCCGACCCCTGACCTTCGACGAGGCGCGGGACGCGATGGCGATGATCCTGCGGGGCGAGGCGCTGCCGGAACAGATCGGCGCCTTCCTCATGCTTCTGCGTTTGAAGGAAGAGACGCCTGACGAAATCGCCGGCTTCGTCACCGGATCAAGGGCTGCCATGCAGCGTCCGGAGGTGTTGCCGCGGGTGGACATCGACTGGTCGAGCTACGCAGGCAAGCGGGTCCAGCTGCCGTGGTTCATCCTGTCGATCCTTGCACTTGTGGGCACGGGTCTGCGTGTCGTGGTGCATGGCTCGGAAGAACATACGCCGGGGCGGGTCTATACCAACCGGGTCTTTGCGCAGTTAGGCCTCCCCATGGCGGGGAGTTTCGAGGAGGCTGCGGACCAGGTCGAGACGCAGGGGCTGACCTATCTGCCGCTCCACGTCATGTCGCCGGTCTTGCGCGATCTGATCGAGCTGAAACCGGTGCTGGGCCTCAGGTCGCCCGTTAACAGCTTCACGCGCCTTCTCAATCCCTTCGATGCGCCGACGGTGATGCAGGGCATCTTCCATCGCGGGTTCCTCGACATCCATTCCGGGGCCGCACAGGTCCTCGGCATCCCGAACCTCGCGGTGTTTCGCGGTGATGGCGGCGAGATCGAGATGCGGCCGAACAAGCCCTGTCCGGTCTGGACGACACATGGTGCCGACGCCCCAGAGATCGAAACCTGGCCCGCGACGCTCGACGATGGTCATGCGCCTGCGGACGAAGAGATGGACGTCGCGAGACTTGAGCGGGTCTGGGCCGGTGAGGATGACGACCCCTACGCGACGAAATCCGTCGTGGGGACCATGGCTGTCACCCTGCGCACGATGGGACGTGCAACGAGTCCCGAGACCGCTTGGCACATGGCGGAGGAGATCTGGAACGCTCGCAACCGCACCGTGATGCTCGCCGGGCAAAACAGTGTCTAATCCAGCCCGGTGCTAGCTTTCCAGAAAGGCGAGCAAGGCCCCTTCGCCTGTGACAAGTCCAGGAAGCCGCACGGGCTTTGGGAGCTTTTCATCCGTTCCGGCGAGCGCGACAACCTTGGGGTGGACATAGCTGTTGCGCGCGATGGTCGGCGTATTCTGAAGCCGCTCCGCTGCCGCCTCGGACAGGGACTTGATCGTCGATGCGCCCTCTTCGGTCACGGCGCGGAACGCCGCGAGCGTCCCGGCCCAGGTGCGAAATGTCTTGGCCGTGATGCCGTCGACACCTGCCGCCTCGGCGAGATAGTCGTTCACAGCCGATGACGAGATGCCGCGCGCAATGCCGTCATCGTCGACCCAACCGATCAGTTCCGCCCCGGGAAGGTCGCGGGCGGATTCCAGCGCCTTCATCAGGCGTTTGTCGGTCACGGCGACCCGGGCGTTCTTGCCCCCTTTCGCGGTGAACACCACCTGCATGTCGCCCTTCCTCGTCCTGAGATGCCGCCGGCAAAGTGTCACCGCACCGTAAGAGCCGTTTTCCTTTGTGTAAGTCTTGTCCCCGACCCGGAGCGCGAGCTTGTCGATCATCGCAAGCGCCGTGGCGAGCGCGAATTCACGCTCGCCTGCGCTGTGGTCGAGGTCACGCGCCACCCGGCGCCGGATCGTCGGAAGACATCTGCCGAAGGCGGCGAGGTCGTTGAACTTGGTCTGGGCTCGCGCCTCGGACCAGTCGGGGTGGTAGCGGTATTGCTTGCGGGACCGGGCGTCGTAGCCCGTTGCCATGAGATGACCGTTCTCGCGCGGGGTCATCCAGACATCGACATAGGCGGGGGGAATCGCCATCGCCTCGAGCCGGGCGCGTTCCGGTCCTCGTGCGATGGTCGTGCCATCGGGGCCCTTATAGGTGAACCCGCGACCGTGCTTCTTGCGGGTGATCCCCGGCCTGCTGTCGGGATAATAGATCAGCCCCCGGCCCACGATCACGCCTCGCGCACTTCGGAGGCGAGTTTGAGCACGCCGTTGCCGTCGTCTGTTTCGATATAGAGCGCGGGATCATCATCCGAACCGTTGCGCGTCACCTCGGATCCCTGGAGTTTTCGGGTGACCTTCCAGGTATAGCGCTTTTCGACATGGCCCCTGGCCGTGCCTGTTCCCCAGTCCCATTCAACCTTGTCGCCGATCGCAAAGCTCATCGCGGATCCTCCTGCGGCGATAAACGCCGTCAGGGGTTCCGCGGTTCCGGCGGACGCCCGGCGTACGTCAGCGGCGCTTGTCCTTCATCGCTGCCGCCAGCGCCGCCCCGAAGGCGTTGTTCCCGGCGTCCCGTGAGGCCTGTTTGGATCCATGCGGCGCGCTCTTGGGCCTGTCGCCCTTGGGACCGCTGCGATCCTTCGCGGACGGACCCCGGTCCTGCCGCTGACCACCCGCTGCGCCCGCGTCCTTGCGCATGGACAGGCCGATGCGTTTGCGCGGGATGTCCACCTCGGTCACGGTCACGCGCACCACGTCGCCGGCCTTCACCACCTCATGGGGGTCCTTGACGAAACGGTCGGCCAGCTGGCTCACGTGGACGAGGCCGTCCTGATGCACGCCGATGTCGACGAAGGCACCGAAGGCGGCCACGTTGGTGACGGTTCCCTCGAGCCGCATCCCCGGTTTCAGGTCCTTGATGTCCTCGACGCCCTCCGCGAAGCTCGCGGTCTTGAATTCGGGCCGAGGGTCGCGGCCGGGCTTTTCGAGTTCGGCCAGAATGTCGCGCACCGTGGGAAGGCCGAAAGTCTCGGTCACGAAATCCTCGGCCTTGAGGCCCTTCAGTGCCCCGCCGTTCCCCATGATCTGCCGGAGGTCGCGTCCGCAGGAGGCGACGATCTTGCGCGCCACGTCATAGGCTTCGGGATGGACCGAAGAGGCGTCGAGCGGTTCGGTCCCGCCGGTGATGCGAAGGAAACCCGCCGCCTGCTCAAAGGCCTTGGGACCCAGCCCCGCGACCTTGAGCAGCGCCTTGCGGGAGGGGAAGGCGCCCGTTGCGTCGCGATGCGCGACGATGCCTTCTGCGAGACGCTGGCCAAGACCGGCAACATGGGCGAGGAGCGGGGCCGATGCGGTGTTGAGATCGACGCCAACCGCGTTCACGGCGTCTTCCACCACGCCCTCGAGCGCGCGCGACAAGCGGGTCTGATCGACGTCGTGCTGATACTGGCCAACCCCGATGGACTTGGGTTCGATCTTCACCAGTTCGGCGAGCGGGTCCTGCAAACGGCGGGCGATGGACACCGCGCCGCGCAGGCTCACGTCGAGGTCCGGAAACTCCCGCGCGGCCAGTTCCGAGGCGGAATAGACACTTGCACCGGCTTCGCTCACCACCACCTTGGTCGGTTTCGGGCCGTCAGGCAGCAGCTTGATCGTGTCGGCCACGAGGCGTTCGGTTTCGCGGCTCGCCGTGCCGTTACCGATGGCGATCAGTTCGATCCCATGTTTGCGAATGAGTTCGATGATCTTGGCCTCGGACCCGCGAATGTCGTTCTTGGGCTGGAACGGATAGATCGTCGCGGTGTCGAGCACTTTGCCGGTGGCATCGACCACCGCCGCCTTGACCCCCGTGCGGATGCCGGGATCGAGGCCAAGCGTCGGGCGCGCACCGGCAGGCGCGGCGAGCAGCAGGTCACGCAGGTTGCGGGCAAAGACCGTGATCGCCTCTTCATGCGCGCGGCGGCGCAGGTCCGCGAGCAGGTCCATATACATCGTGAGCGACAGCTTGATGCGCCAGATGCGCGCGGCGGCATTGCGCAGCCAGACATCGCCCGGCGCGTCGCCGGTGATGCCGATCTCATGCGCGACGATCCCTGTCGCTTTGTCCGCGCCGGTTTCGGGATCGGGGGCGATGTTGATCGTGACGACCTCTTCTTTCGCTGCGCGCAGGATGGCAAGCGCGCGGTGGCCGGGAATATCGGCCCAGCGCTCGCGATGGTCGAAGTAGTCCGAGAACTTCGCGCCCTCGGTTTCCTTGCCGGACACAACTTTGGCCGTGATGAGGGCTTCGCGGTGCATGAAGTCGCGCAGGCGGCCAAGCAGGGGAGCGTTCTCGGCCATCTCTTCGGCGAGAATTTCATAGGCGCCGTCGAGCGCCTCTTTCGGCGTCGCGACTTCGCCGGTCACATAAGCCTGCGCGAGCGTTTCCGGGTCGGCGTGGCGATCGCCCCGGATCGCGTCGAGTAGCGGCGCAAGCCCGTTTTCCCGCGCGATCATCGCCTTGGTGCGCCGCTTGGGTTTGTAGGGAAGATAAATGTCCTCGAGCGTCGCCTTTGTCTCGGCCCCGGCGATGGCGCGGGCGAGGTCGTCGGTCAGTTTCCCCTGCTCCTTGATCGAATTCAGGATCGTGACGCGCCGCGCCTCAAGCTCGCGCAGATAGGCGAGGCGATCGGCAAGCGTGCGCAGTTGCGTGTCGTCGAGCCCGCCCGTGACCTCCTTGCGATACCGCGCCACGAATGGAACCGTCGCGCCCTCGTCCAGCAGCTTGACAGCGGCAGCGACCTGGCCCGCGCCCGCCGAAATCTCGGTCGCGATGGTCTGATGGATGCGCGTATCGGCGTGGCTCACGGGGCGTCTCCTCTCTGATCAGGAGAGGGTGATACCCGCGCTGCGCACCCGCGCCAAGTGGCAAGGGAGCAACAGAGGACTTGGGCTGGATCAGAGCCTGTTTCAGGCAGGCTTAACGCTTGCTGTCACGTAGTTCACCGACAGGTCGCGCGAGGAAATCGACCAGGACCAGAGCACCGGATTGAAGACGAAGCCCTTCTTGTCCACGACGCGAAGACCGCTGCGGGTGATCAGGTCCTCGAGCTCGGACGGCGTGATGAACTTGTCCCATTCATGGGTGCCCTTAGGCAACCAGCGCATGATGTGTTCGGCACCCACGATGGCCACCATGAAGCTCTTCGGATTCCGGTTGATGGTGGAGCAGCACATGATCCCGCCCGGCTTCAAGAGCGTCTGACAGGCGGTCAGGTATGCGAGGGGATCGGCCACATGTTCGACCACTTCCATGTTGAGGACCGCGTCGAATTGCTCGCCGGCCTCGGCCAGGGCTTCCGCCGTGGTGTGCCGGTAGTCGATGGACAGGCCGGACTGTTCGGCATGGACCTGCGCCACGGGGATATTGCGTTCCGCCGCATCGGCGCCGACAACGCTTGCGCCCAGCCGCGCCATGGGTTCGGACAGGAGCCCGCCGCCGCAGCCGATATCGAGAATACGCAGCCCCTCGAACGGCTTGTCCGCCGTCAGGTCGCGACCGTGTTCGGCGGCGATCTGGCCCACGATATAGTCGAGGCGCACGGGGTTCATCATGTGCAGGGGTTTGAACTTTCCGTTCGGATCCCACCACTCGGCGGCCATGGCTTCGAACTTGGCGACTTCGGCCGGATCGACTGTCGTTTCCGCTGACGTCATGTTACTCTCTTTCTTCATGGCGGGGCGTGTGGTTGCCCCCTATATAGGGTTCCGATGGAACAGGCCGCAGGAAAAAACACCGCAGGGGGGAAATTGTATCCTCCGATCGAGCCCTTAGACCGAAGGATGCTCGACGTCGGTGATGGCCACACCATTTATGTCGAACAATGCGGCGCGAGGGACGGTATTCCGGTGGTCGTGCTTCATGGCGGTCCCGGGGGCGGCTGTTCGCCTGCGATGCGGCGGTTCTTCGATCCTGACAAGTATCGTATCATCCTTTTCGATCAGCGCGGGTGCGGGCGATCCAGACCCCATGCCAGCGTCACCGCGAACACCACCTGGCATCTCGTCCGCGACATCGAGCTTATCCGGGATACGTTCGGCATCGACCGCTGGATCGTCTTCGGCGGAAGCTGGGGCGCGACGCTTGCGCTCATCTATGCGCAGGCGCATCCGGAACGGGCGGCCTGGCTTGTCCTGCGGGGGGTCTTCCTCGCAACCGAGCGAGAGTTCCAGTGGTTCTATGGCGGCGGCGCGGGCCAGTTCTGGCCCGATCTCTGGTCACGCTTCGTGGGGCCGATCCCCGAAGGTGAACGCGGCGACCTGATCGAGGCCTATCATCACCGGCTGTTCTCTGGCGACCGCAGCGAGGAGCTGCGCCATGCCCGCGTCTGGGCGGCCTGGGAGAATGCCCTCGCCAGCATCGAGAATGACGGGGCGATGATCGACAGTCCGGCGGACTATGCGCTCGCCTTCGCGCGGCTCGAGAACCATTATTTTGTGAACCGGGTGTTCCTTGGCGACGACCAGCAGATTCTTACGAACATGCGGCGGATCGCACATGTGCCCGGCACCATCGTGCAGGGGCGTCACGACATGATCTGTCCGCCGGAAGCGGCCTGGTCGCTGCATCAGGCGTGGCCCACGAGCGAGTTCCGCATGATCCCGCGCGCCGGACATGCGGTCAGCGAGCCGGGCATCGCGGCCGAACTTGTGCGCACGACAGACAAGCTTGCTAGACAGCGGAGCACGCTGGGGCTGTGAAACAGGTTCACGACCAGACGCCCTTTTGGGACGGCACGGCCGCGAAATACATTCTCCGACCTGTTGGCGACGTGGCGGCCTATGAGCACAAGGTCGCGGTGACGCAAGGGTTTCTGCGGCCCGACATGCGGGTGCTGGAAATCGGCTGCGGGTCTGGAAATACGGCGCGGCGTCATGCGCCGCTGGTGGCCGAATATCTGGCCACCGATCTGTCGGGCGAGATGATCCGACTGGGAAAGGCCGAGGGTCCGATCCCGCCCAACATGCGGTTCGAGCAGGGCAATTTCGACGAGATGCCCTTGGCGGACGGCAGTTTTGACGCCGTGCTGGCCCTGTCGCTGTTGCACCTGGTCCCCGACCCCGCCGCCACGATTGCCAAGATTGCGCGGGTCCTCACCCCCGGCGGGGTCTTTGTCAGTTCGTCGGCGATGGTGGGCGAGGTCTGGCTGGCCCGGTTGCTGCTCCCGCTTGGCCAGTTGATCGGCAAGGCACCCCATGTCGCGATGCTGAAGCGGGACAGGTTTCGTCAGATGATCCGCGACGCCGGCTTCGAGATCCTTGTGGACGAGACACCCGGGTCGAAGTTGACGCTCTTCGTCGTGGCCCGGAAACTCTAGGGCAGCATCGCCTCGAGCATGGCGAGTGTATCGGCCTCGGCCACGGGCTTGTCCCACCTGATCCGCGAAATCCGGGGAAAGCGCATGGCGATGCCGGACTTGTGCCGGGTCGAGCGATTGAGTCCTTCGAAGGCGACCTCAACGACGAGATCGGGCGAGAGCGAGCGCACCGGACCGTAGCGTTCGATGGTGTGCTGGCGCACGAATTTATCGAGCCGCTTGAGTTCCTCGTCGGTGAAACCGGAATAGGCCTTGCCCACCGGGACCAGTCGATCACCCTCCCACACCCCGAAGGTAAAGTCGGAATAGAAGCCCGAGCGTTTGCCGTGCCCCCGTTGCGCGTAAAGCAGAACGGCGTCCACGATCATCGGGTCGCGCTTCCATTTGAACCACGGGCCACGCGGTCTTCCAGCAGAGTAGACACTATTCTTGCGCTTCAGCATGACGCCTTCGATCACCGGAGACGGCGGATCGCCCCGCAGCGCGGCGAGGTCATCCCATGTGTCGAAGGGCAGAATCGGCGAGGCGTCGAAGCGGTAGGGGTCGAGCGTCACAACAGCCGCGTCGAGCCGCGCGCGGCGGTCGTCGAAGGGCAGATCGCGCAGATCCTCGCCCTGCCAGACGAGGACGTCATAAAGGCGCAGCGCGGCGGGATGGGATTTCAGCAGCGCCTTGCCAGCGGTCTTCCGATTGAGCCGCTTTTGCAGGTCACCGAAGGGCGCGACCTCGCCTTCGCGCCGGACGATAAGCTCGCCGTCTAGCGTGCCGGTAAAGTCCATCCGCTCGACAACGTCGGGGAACGCCGCCGAAATATCCTCGCCCGTTCGGGAATAGAGCCGCCGCTCGTCACCATCGGCGGCAGCCTGCACCCGGATCCCGTCCCATTTCCACTCGGCGGCGTAGTCGTCCGGATCGAGCGCGCGCAGACCGTCGAGGTCTTGGGGCGTGGACAGCATCACGGGGCGGAACGGGGCCTTGATCGTCGGTTCCGGCTTGGGTCCGCCCGCAAGCCACGCAAAGAGCGAAGCGTATGGCGGTTTGAACCCGGCCCAAAGTTCCAGAATGTCGTCGAGCGGCACATCGCCCGTGTTGGCCAGCGCGGTGAGCGCCAGCCGCGCCGACACGCCCACGCGCATCCCGCCCGTCATCAGTTTGAGCAGCGCGAGCCGTTCCGATGGGTCAAGCGCGTCGAGCCAATCGGCAATGAGCCCCGGCGTATCGGATTTCGACGCCTTGTTCAGCGCCTCGACCACCTCGGACAGCGGAACCTCCCGCGCGGTGCCTTGACCCGGCCAGATAAGCGCAATCGTTTCGGCCAGATCACCGACGTAGTGGTAGGACATGGTGAACAGCTCGGCGTCCACGTGTTCGGACACAAGCGCACGCAGGAGGGCAGGTTTGGCCCCGGCAAAGTTGAGTTCCCCGGTCAAGGACGCCAAAGCATAGCCACGGTCCGGGTCGGGGGCATCGCGCAAATACGTCTCTAACAAAGCCAGTTTCGCGTTTCGACCGTTGGTAAAGGCGAGGCGTTCAAGGAGGGCGGCATAGGCCTTCATTCCGGCTCCTCCTCATATCCGACCAGATGCAGGGGGCGTGCGCGGCGCTGCTCCAACTCGGCCCAGCGCATGAGCGCATCGTCTCGCCCATGGGTGATCCAGAACTCCGTCGGGTTCAACTCGCGGATCGTGCCCGTGAGGTCGGGCCAATCAACATGGTCCGAGATGACGAGCGGAAGCTCGACCCCCCGCTGTCGCGCCCGCGCCCGGATCTGCATCCAGCCAGAGGCAAAGCCGATCACCGGATCGACGAAGCGCTGCACCCAAGGCGAGGCAAAGGCGGATGGGGGCGAGATGACAATCGCTTCCCGCAGCCCCTTCGCCTCGGCCTTGTCCATCGTGGCGGGGCGCAGGTCGCCCAGCGGCACGCCCTGTTCGATGTGATAGTCGCAGAGCCGTTGCAGCGCCCCGTGGACATAGATCGGCGCGTCCCACCCGGCCTCGCGCAAAAGCATGATCACCCGCTGCGCCTTGCCCAGCGCATAGGCGCCAATGAGGTGCGGACGGTCGGGGAAATTGCGGACCGAGGCGATGAGCTTGGCAATCTCGTCGGACGGTTTGGGATGCTTGAACACCGGCAGGGCAAAGGTCGCCTCGGTGATGAACAGATCGCAGGGGACAGGCTCAAAAGGCGCACAGGCAGGGTTCGCGACGCGGGAATAATCGCCGGACACAACAGCACGGGTTCCGCCATGTTCGAGCCTGATTTGACAGCTTCCCAGCACGTGGCCCGCCGGATGAAAGCTCACTTTCACGCCGTTCACCTCCACCGGATCAGCCGTCCCCTCCTGCCGCTCGCCCGCGAAATCCTCGCCATAGCGGATCGCCATGATGTCGAGCGTCTGGGTGCTCGCCATCACCGCCCCATGCCCCGACCGCGCGTGATCGGCATGACCATGAGTCACCATGGCCCGCGCCACGGGTTGCATCGGGTCGATGTAGAATTCGCCGGGCGGGCAGTAGAGCCCCTCGGGGCGGGGAATGAGGAGGTCTTCAAAGGCGCTGGGCATCGGCTCTTCGTCCTGTTTCTCGCGACCAACGCCGGACCGCTTGGCGCGTTCCGGCTCAAAGTCTACGTCACGTTTTGCCGCCCTGGCCAATTTTCCTTGCAGACTCACCCGAACCCCCCTATATCGCCCTCAACAGCGGAGGCGCTGGGGTCCAAACCCGACGCCCCACCGGAAAGATGCACGGGCCGCTGGCCCGTTTTTTTGTGCCTGAACGCAGGCTCCCGAAAGGAACCCATGAACGACCTCGTCGCCAAGACCGCCATCGACCGCCGGCTCGCCGAAATCGTGCGCCCGGTGATCGAGGATATGGGGTATGAGCTTGTCCGGCTGCGGCTGATGGGCTCGACCAAATCGAACACGTTGCAGATCATGGCCGACAAGCCCGAGGGCGGGATCGAGGTCGACGATCTGTCCGAGATCACCACCGCCGTCGGTGCGACGCTCGACGTCGAAGACCCGATCGAAGGCGAGTATACGCTCGAGGTGTCGTCGCCCGGGATCGACCGGCCGCTGACGCGCTACAAGGACTTCGACGCCTGGAACGGCTGGCTCGCCAAGATCGAGACCAGCGAGCTTATCGACGGGCGCAAGCGGTTCAAGGGCACGCTCGCGGGCACCGAGGACGGCGAAGTGCTGATCGAGATCGAGGACGACGGCACCCCGGTGACCATCGGGCTCACCTTCGACCTGCTGTCGGACGCGAAACTCGTCCTCACGGACGACCTGATTGCCGAGATGCTCAAGTCCCGCAAGGACGCCGGGCTGATCGACGAAACTCAATATGATGAAATCGAAACGGACGAAGGGTCCGAGGAGGAATAACGATGGCCATTACCTCTGCCAACCAGCTTGAACTTCTCCAGACGGCCGAAGCCGTCGCGCGCGAGAAGATGATCGACCCCGGTCTGGTCATCGAAGCGATGGAAGAAAGCCTCGCCCGTGCCGCCAAGAGCCGTTACGGCGCCGAGATGGACATCCGGGTCAAGATCGACCGCAAGACGGGCCGCGCGACCTTTACCCGCGTGCGCACCGTGGTCGAGGAAGAGGTGCTGGAGAACTATCAGGCCGAGATGACCGTCGAGCAGGCCAAGCCCTATTTCGAGCCCTCCGCTCCGGGCCGTGAACAATACTGGACCCGCGACGGCCAAGTCATCGACACCAAGGAAGCCGGTGGCCCGCAGATCGGTGACGAATTCCGCGAAACCGTGCCGCCCGTCGACATGGGTCGTATCGCCGCCCAATCGGCCAAGCAGGTCATCCTTCAGAAGGTCCGCGAAGCCGAGCGTGATCGTCAGTATGAAGAGTTCAAGGATCGCGCCGGCACGATCATCAACGGCATCGTGAAACGCGAAGAATACGGCAACATCATTGTCGATGTCGGCGCGGGTGAGGCAATCCTGCGCCGCAACGAAAAGATCGGTCGCGAAGCCTATCGCCCGAACGACCGCATCCGCTGCTACGTGAAAGATGTGCGTCGCGAGACCCGCGGTCCGCAGATCTTCCTGTCGCGCACTGCGCCGGAGTTCATGGCGGAGCTGTTCAAAATGGAAGTGCCGGAGATTTATGACGGCATCATCGAGATCAAGGCTGTTGCCCGTGACCCGGGATCGCGCGCCAAGATCGCCGTGGTGTCCTACGACGGGTCCATCGACCCGGTCGGCGCCTGCGTCGGTATGCGCGGTAGCCGCGTGCAGGCCGTGGTGAACGAGCTTCAGGGCGAAAAGATCGACATCATTCCGTGGAACGAAGACGTGCCCACCTTCCTCGTGAACGCGCTCCAGCCGGCCGAAGTGGCCAAGGTCGTGCTCGACGAGGACGCTGGCAAGATCGAGGTCGTGGTGCCGGACGAGCAACTGTCGCTCGCCATCGGTCGTCGCGGTCAGAACGTGCGTCTCGCCTCGCAGCTCACCGGGCTCGATATCGACATCCTGACCGAGGAAGAGGAATCGAAGCGTCGTCAGGCGGAGTTCGCCGAGCGCACCAAGCTCTTCATGGACACGCTGGATCTGGACGAATTCTTCGCGCAGCTCTTGGTCTCCGAAGGCTTCACCAACCTCGAAGAAGTCGCCTATGTCGAAGTGGACGAGCTTCTGGTCATCGACGGTGTGGACGAGGATACGGCGAACGAGCTTCAGGCACGGGCGCGCGATTTCCTCGAGGAACAGAACCGCAAGGCGCTTGAAAACGCGCGCGCGCTGGGCGTTCAGGACAGCCTCGTCGGCTTCGAGGGGCTCACTCCCCAGATGATCGAGGCGCTGGCCAAGGACGGCGTCTTCACGCTCGAGGACTTCGCCACCTGCGCCGACTGGGAACTGGCCGGCGGCTGGACCACCGAAAACGGCGAGCGTCACAAGGACGACGGCGTTCTCGAGCCCTTCGACGTGGGTCTGGACGAAGCGCAGAACATGATCATGACCGCGCGTATCCAGCTTGGCTGGGTCGATCCGGCCGATCTCGCATCGGACGAGGACGGCGAAGAAGGTGAAACGACGGAGGAAGCCGAGGCCTGAGTTCAGGTCTCGGGTTTCGGACGGAGAACGATGGCATGAGCCGCGGCGGACAAGAGAAGGATCGGAGCGAGCCCGAACGCCGGTGCATCGCCACCGGCGAGGTCGGACCCAAGGAGGGTCTGATCCGTCTCGTGGTGAGCCCGGACTCGGTGATCGTGCCGGACCTTCTGGAGAAACTGCCTGGCCGGGGCCTGTGGATCACCGCGACACCGGCCGCCTTTGCCACGGCGCGCAAACGCGGCGGGTTCCATCGCGGCGCGAAATCGCCGGTGACGGTGCCGGAGAATCTCGAGGCTTCGGTCGAACAGGGCCTTGCAGATCGCGTGGTGCACCTTATCTCTTTGGCTCGGAAAGCAGGCAGCGCCGTGGCCGGGTTTGAGAAGGTCAAGGATTGGCTCGCCAAGGAACAGGCCCAGGTTCTCCTCCAGGCAAGTGATGGATCGGAACGGGGCAAGACGAAACTCCGCCCCCCGCCGGGACGCGACAGCTTTATCGGCTGTCTGACCGCGGATGAATTGGGTTTGGCTTTCGGACGTGAACATGTGATACATGGCGCGCTCGCGGCTGGTGGACTCACGAAACGTGTTGTAGAGGAAGCCGCAAAGCTCTCGGGCATGCGCGGAAAAGACGACGGCGGGACCGCCCGTCGGAAAGGTACGAAGAATAGATGAACGATACGGACGGTAAAAAGCCCCTTGGCCTTCGTGGTGGCGGACCCCGCTCGGGTTCCGTGAAGCAGAGCTTCAGCCATGGACGGACCAAGAACGTGGTTGTCGAGACGAAGCGCAAGCGCGTCGTCGTGCCGAAACCCGGTGCGGGTGGCGGCGCGGGTGGCGGCTCTTCGCCGGCCACGGACCCGTCCAATCGTCCCGCCGGGATCTCGGACGCCGAGCTTGAACGCCGGATGAAGGCGCTCGCGGCCGCCAAGGCCAACGAGGCGCAGGAAGCGCGTCAGCGCGAAGCCGAGGAAAAAGCCCGCGAGGAAGAGCGCGAGCGTCGTCGGCAGGAAGCCGAGGAAAAGGCGCGCGAAGAACAGGAACGCGCCGAAGCCGCCGCGAAGAAGGCGGAAGAAGACGAACGTCGCCGCAAGGAAAAGGAAGAGGCCAAGAACAAGCCGAAGCCTGCCGAGGCGCCCGCCGATCCGGCTGCGGCGCAGGCTGCCGAGGCCCGTGGGGCCAAATCCGGCCCGCGCAAGCCCGACCGTGAACGCGTCGCCACCCCTCCGGCGGACGATCGCAATGCGCGGAACAAGGCTGGCCGCGACGACAACCGCCGGTCCGGCAAGCTGACCGTGAACCAGGCGCTCACCGGTGGCGAAGGCGGGCGTCAGCGCTCGGTCGCGGCGATGAAGCGCAAACAGGAACGCATGCGCCAGAAGGCGATGGGTGGCGGTGACAGCCGCGAGAAGGTCGTGCGCGACGTTCAGGTGCCCGAGGCCATCGTGGTGCAGGAGCTCGCCAACCGTATGGCCGAGCGTGTGGCGGACGTCGTGAAATCGCTCATGAACATGGGCATGATGGTCACGCAGAACCAGACAATCGACCAGGACACCGCGGAACTCATCATCGAAGAATTCGGCCACAACATCGTCCGCGTGTCGGACAGCGACGTCGAACAGGTGATCGACACCGTCGAGGACAAGGCCGAAGACCTGATGAACCGTCCGCCGGTCGTGACGATCATGGGTCACGTCGACCACGGCAAGACCTCGCTCCTCGATGCGATCCGGAACGCGAAAGTGACGGCTGGCGAAGCCGGCGGCATCACGCAGCATATCGGCGCCTATCAGGTCAAGACGGACTCGGGCGCGGTATTGACCTTCCTCGACACGCCCGGCCACGCGGCGTTCACGTCGATGCGGGCCCGCGGCGCGCAGGTGACGGACATCGTCGTGCTCGTTGTTGCCGCCGATGACTCGGTCATGCCGCAGACGATCGAAGCCATCAACCACGCGAAAGCGGCGAAAGTGCCGATGATCGTGGCGATCAACAAGATGGACAAGCCCGCTGCCGACGCGAACCGCGTGCGCACGGAGCTGCTCCAGCATGAAGTGATCGTGGAAGCGATGTCAGGTGATGTGCAGGACGTCGAAGTCTCGGCCCACACAGGCCAGGGGCTCGACAACCTGCTGGAAGCCATCGCGCTTCAGGCCGAGATCCTCGAACTCAAGGCGAACCCGAAACGGGCCGCTCTGGGTGCGGTAATCGAGGCGCAGCTCGACGTGGGCCGGGGCCCGGTCGCGACCGTGCTCGTCCAGAACGGCACGCTGAAGCAGGGCGACATCTTCGTCGTCGGCGAACAGTGGGGCAAGGTCCGCGCCATGGAGAACGACCACGGCGAGCGGGTGAAGGTCGCGGGTCCGTCGGTTCCGGTCGAGGTGCTTGGCCTCAACGGCACGCCGGAAGCCGGCGACGTGCTCAACGTCGTGGAAACCGAAGCGCAGGCGCGCGAGATCGCGGAATACCGCCATCAGGCCGCCAAGGACAAACGTGCCGCTGCCGGTGCCGCGACCACGCTGGAACAGATGATGGCCAAGGCCAAGGCGGACGAGAATGTCGCCGAGCTGCCGATTCTCGTCAAAGCCGACGTGCAGGGCTCTGCCGAAGCCATCGTTCAGGCGATGGAAAAGATCGGCAACGACGAGGTGCGCGTGCGCGTGCTGCATTACGGTGTTGGTGCGATCACGGAAACGGACGTCGGACTCGCGGAGGCCTCCGGCGCGCCGGTTATCGGCTTCAACGTCCGTGCCAATGCCTCGGCCCGCCAGTCGGCGAACCAGAAGGGCGTGGAAATCCGCTACTACAGCGTGATCTACGACCTCGTGGACGACGTGAAAGCGGCGGCCTCGGGCCTCTTGTCCGCCGAAGTGCGCGAAAAGTTCATCGGTTACGCCGAGATCAAAGAGGTGTTCAAGGTGTCGAACGTCGGCAAGGTCGCCGGCTGTCTCGTCACCGAGGGCGTTGCCCGCCGCTCTGCCGGCGTGCGCCTCCTGCGCGACAACGTGGTTATCCACGAAGGCACGCTCAAGACGCTCAAACGCTTCAAGGACGAGGTGTCCGAGGTCATCTCGGGTCAGGAATGCGGTATGGCCTTCGAGAACTACGACGACATCCGCCCGAAGGACGTCATCGAGATCTTCGAGCGGGAAGAAGTCGAGCGCACGCTCGATTGATCCTGTCCGTACGACTGGAACGAAAACGCGCTGCCCTCGGGCGGCGCGTTTTTCTTTTGGCGAAGCATCCGCCCATAGCGCGCGTGCAGGCGACTACAGGCCAACGGCGGCGACAGAGAGCGCGACCTGGCCCAGAAGCCGGCTGATACCGGTGAGCGGTTTCTCCGAAACGAAGATCACATCGTTGGGCCGCAGCTCGAAACGCGTCGCGAGGACGAGGTTCGCGGCGTTGCTCGCATTGAGGTGCCATGCCTGAATGCCCCGCCCGTCGCCGGTGCCACGCAGCACATAGACCTCGCCGATGTTGCCGGTCGCATTCGGCACCCCTTCGGCCTGACTGAACAGCGCGTCCGCCAGCGTGGCCTTGTGGTCGAACGGAAGGGTGAAGCGGCCCTGACGACCCACTTCACCGGCGATATAGGCATAGTCACGCTCGACCGCGTCCAGCGCGACCTGCGCGTTGAAATTGGCGCGGCCTTCTTCGAGCTCCTGTCGCCGCAATTCCACTTCGGTCGCAAGCTGCTCCATGGCCGAGGTCCGCGCTGACTGGCGCAGTTTGCTCAGTTCGATCTGCTGGGCGAAGTATCCCTCGGCGCTGGCCAGATCATATTCGATGTCGATGAAGACCGCATCCCCGGCTTTCAGCGCGATCTTCTGAAGGTCGGCCGACCCCAGGTATCGTTCCACCGGGATCTGATAGAGTTCGCCGTCGCGATAGAGCCGGATCGAGGCGTAATCGCGCTCGGGCGCGGTCATACCCCCCGCCGCAGCGACGGCCTCGGCCAGGGTCAAGGGCGACAGGGTCAAGGGCAGGACCATGGGGTTGCGCACCGCGCCGCCAATCGAGGCGCGCTGTGACTTGAATTCCGCCACTTCGAGCGAAAAGGCTGGTTCGATCTGTTGCGCCACCAAGGCATTGAAGACCGCGCTTTCGGCGTCATCGAGCGTCAGTCCCGCCACCTGAACCCGCCCGACATCCGGGATCGAAATCGCGCCGCTGTCCTGCACGGTGTATCCCTGCCTCTGGTGTTGCGCCGCGAGAAGGCCGCTCAACTGTTCCATGGTCCCGATACCGCTCGGTGTGGCGAGGAGGAGCACGTCGCCAACGCCAAGTCGGTAGGGACCCGGCGCATAGGCGGGCGGGAGGCGTGTGGTCAGCGCTTCAGGCCGGTCCTCGGGATCGTAGGCACCGGGGGGCAAGGCGCCGACTCCCACGCCCACACCAGCCACACCGGCGGTGCGCGAGAAGATCGCCGGGAGCGTTCGGGGTTCATAGCCCGTCGCATTTGCGGCGCGGATCGTGTTCGCGTCCATCGTCAGGATCACGACCTCCCCAACCGCGGTGGTTTCTTCCACGACGACCGGCGACGTCAGCGCGCCGCAGGATGCGAGTAACAGGAGCACACCTGTGAGCAGAGCCGACCGAACCATTTTCCAACCCAAAATTGTATTGGTTAACGGTTATCACCCTATAGTTGTCTGTTGAAGCGATTTCGCTCCCGGTGGCCCTGAAAGGACGGCACGGTGGTCGTTCAGATTCAGGCCGAGACCTCCACAACCTCCAGATCACCGGCAGGAGTCACAACTGCTGCGGAGAGGCGCCCGGTCGCATAGGCACCCGTATCGACCGGGATGCGGCCGCGTCGGGCCTCGACCCTATCCACGACACTGTGACCATGGATGACCCACTGACCGTCGGCACGGTCGATCCGGTCGAAGTCAGGATGCCCCCAAAGCAGTGCATCCTTTTGTTGGCGGTCCATCGCGCGGTTCGGATCGGCCGCGGCATGAACGACATGGACGTTTCCGGAGCGATAGGTCAGCGGCAGAGTCCGGAGCCAGTCGACCTCGGATCCCATCGCCGCCTGAAGTCGCCGGGCAGCGTCCCGTCGCGTGGCGGCGTCCGATGATGCCACCACGCCGCCAACCCCATAACTCGCGAGCATCTGAAGGCCACCGCGGCTCAACCACGTCTTGGCATCGCCATCGGGTGCTGCGAGGAACTCGAAGAGCATCACTTCGTGATTTCCCATGAGGCAGGTCACTGTCCCGGCCTCTGCCATCGGTCTAAGCCGTTCGATCACCCCCCGACTGCCATCGCCTCGGTCGATATAGTCGCCCACGGTCACCACATGCGCCTCGGGGAAGTCCCGCCCAAGACGGTCGAGAAGCCTGTCGAGAAGCCCGGACATGCCGTGCACATCGCCAATAACCGCAAGGGGCCGGTCGGGCGCGATGGCGGCGTCGAAGACCCTGTCGCTCCCGGGGCGTTCATCGGCGGGCGTGGCTCGGGCCCAGCGCTGTCGCCAACGATCGAACAAATTCATTGCGTCCTCCCCTTACCGGACCCGCACCATCTTGACCGGCCCGAACCGAAAGAACAATCGGCAGCCCCCGTGATCGTCCAGTTTCCCCAAGGCTACCCGGCCAGTCCGGCCTTGACCCCGGACACGCGGTAAAGGAGTCTGCCGCGACAACGAACCAACCGGATAAGAGAATGCCGATTTCCATTACGCCCGTGCTTCTGTGTGGAGGATCGGGCACCCGGCTCTGGCCGCTTTCCCGCAAGAGCTACCCGAAGCAATTCGTGCCACTGACCAGTGAAGAGACCCTGTTTCAGGCCTCCGCGCGCCGGCTGTCAGGCACCCACGGCGACCTGAGCTTTGCCCGCCCGATCATCGTCACCCATTCGGACTTCCGGTTCATCGTCACCGAACAGCTACAGTCGGTCGGCATCGACCCCGGCGCAATCCTGATCGAGCCCGAAGGCCGCAATACTGCGCCCGCCGTGCTTGCCGCCGCGCTTCACGCCCTGACGGGCGACCCGGAGGCGCTGCTGCTGGTCGCGCCCTCCGATCACGTCATTCCCGACGAAGCCGCCTTTCACGCGGCGGTCGAAAAGGGGATCTCGGCGGTCACGTCCGGGGACCTCGTGACATTCGGGATCACGCCAGATCGCCCGGAAACCGGTTATGGCTATCTCGAGCTGTCGGAAAAACCGAACGGATCGGGGGCGGCGGTCAAACTGTCGAGCTTTGCGGAGAAGCCGGATCAGACAACGGCCGAGCGTTTCGTCGCCGCCGGCACGTTCCTTTGGAACGCAGGGATCTTCCTGTTCAAGGCCGCCGACATTGTCGCGGCATTCAAGGCGCATTGTCCAAACCTGATGGCCCCAGTGACCGACGCGCTTGAAGGCGCCGCGGTCGACCTCGGCTTCCTGCGTCTCGACCCGGAGGCCTGGAGTGGGGCCGAGAGCATTTCGATCGACTACGCCGTCATGGAAAAGGCAGACAACCTGTCCGTCGTTCCGCTCGGAACGCGCTGGTCCGATCTGGGCGGCTGGGACGCGGTCTGGCGCGAGGCCGGGCCGGATGTGAACGGCGTGGTCCAGTCGGCATCGACGACCGCCATCGACTGCAAGGACACGCTTCTACGCGCCGACAGCGAACGGCTCGAGGTGGTCGGCATCGGTCTGGACGGGATCATCGCCGTGGCGATGAACGACGCCGTTCTGGTCGCATCCAAGGACCGCGCGCAGGACGTCAAGCTCGCGGTCGATGCGCTGAAGGCAAAAGGGACCGATCAGGCGACGCAGTTTCCCAAGGATCACAGGCCCTGGGGCTGGTTCGAAAGCCTCGCCGTCGGGTCACGGTTTCAGGTGAAGCGGATCATGGTCCACCCCGGCGCATCCCTGTCCTTGCAAAGCCACGTGCATCGTTCGGAACACTGGATCGTGGTCGAAGGCACGGCGAAGGTCACCGTGGACGGCAAGGTTCAACTCGTTACCGAGAACCAGTCGGTCTATGTTCCGCTGGGGTCCGTGCACCGCATGGAGAACCCGGGCAAGGTGCCCATGGTCCTGATCGAGGTGCAGACCGGGGCCTATGTCGGCGAGGACGACATCGTGCGCTATGAAGATGTCTACGCCCGCGGACAGGGGGCGAAGGGTTAGGGTCTTTTCCTAGAGCATGTCCCGCATCATCGCCACCAGCGGAATGTCCGCAGGTGGCATGGGATAATCCCGCATGTCGGCAACGCGGACCCATTTCAGGGTCTGGCCTTCTTTGGGGTGCGGGGTGCCTTCCCATTTGCGGCAGACGAAGACCGGCATGAGCAGATGGAAGGACTCATAGGCGTGGGAGGCGAAGGTCAGCGGCGCGAGGCAGGAGTGCCAGGTGTCGATGCCCAGTTCTTCCTTCAGCTCCCGGATCAGGGCGGCTTCGGGCGTTTCGCCCGTTTCGACCTTGCCGCCGGGAAACTCCCAAAGCCCGGCCATGGACTTGCCCTCCGGCCTTTGCGCCAGCAGGACGCGACCGTCGCGGTCTACGAGCGCGACGGCCGAGACGAGAACGACTTTGGTCACGATCGGTAATCCGCGTTGATCTGGATGTAGGCGTGCGTCAGGTCGCAGGTCCAGACGGTGGCTTCGCCGTTGCCCAACCCAAGATCCACGCCGATCACGATGTCCTCGCCGAGCATGTAGTCGGCCCCCTGATCTTCCCGGTAGTCCGGCGACACCCAGCCCTTCTCGGCCACGAGAATGTCGCCGAACCGGATCGACAGCTTGTCGCGATCCGCCGCAGCCCCGGATTTGCCGATGGCGGCGACGATCCGGCCCCAGTTCGGGTCTTCACCAGCGATGGCGGTCTTCACGAGGGGCGAATTGGCGATCGACATCCCGTGTGTCCGGGCGTCCTTTCCGGATTTCGCACCGGTCACACGAATTTCGACGAACTTCGTCGCGCCTTCGCCGTCCCGGATCACCTGATGCGCCAGATCCATCATGACGGAGCGCAGGCCCGCCTCGAAAGCGTCGCAGTCGGGGGGGATTTCGACGCCCGAGGCACCGGTCGCCGCGAGGATGAGCGTATCGGAGGTCGAGGTGTCGGAATCCACCGTGATCGAGTTGAAGGTCTCGTCGATGAGGCCGGAAAGGAACGCCTGAAGCACTTTCCGTTCCACTTTGGCGTCGGTGAAGATGTAGACCAGCATCGTCGCCATGTCCGGCGCGATCATGCCCGACCCCTTGGCGATGCCGGCGATCTTTATCGTGCCGCGCTCGACCTTCACTTCGGCCATAGCGCCCTTCGGGAAGGTGTCAGTCGTCATGATCGCCCGCGCGGCGAATTCGATGCCGGCCGGATCGAGCGCCGCGTTCAGATCGCCGATCTTGGCGGTGATCCGATCGTAGGGAAGGCGTTCGCCAATGACGCCGGTCGAGGCGGTATAGACCCTGTTTTCGGCCACACCGGTGACCTCGGCCACCGTCTTGGAAATCTCGGCCACGGCGTTTTCACCGGAAGACCCGGTGAAGGCATTAGAGTTGCCCGAATTCACGATGATCGCCGCGCCGCCGTCGGAGGCCGAGCCGATCTTGGCCTGGCAATCGAGGACGTTGGCCGACCGGGTGGCCGACCGGGTGAAGACGCCCGCGATGGTCGTGCCCGGATCGCAGAGCGCCATCATCACGTCATAGCGGCCGGGATAGCGCACCCCGGCCTGCACCGCCGCGAAACGAACGCCGTCGATCACGGGGAGTTTGGGAAAGCCGTCCTTGGGGGCAAGGGGGGCGACCTTGTGCTTGTGGTTCTTTGCAACGGCCAGCTCTGCCTTCAGAGCCTTGAGCTCTTTCTTCAGCTTCTTTTTCTTGCCCATGATGGCTTTCCCAGATGACGGTTATTCGAAGATCGACGGATCGGAGAGGACCGAAGGCGGAACGTCCGTCAGTTCAGTGCGCTGGATGTCCGCGCCTTCCATAAGCTCGGCGATCGCGTCTTCCACGGCCGAGGACTGAAGCTCGGCCACGATCTGTTCACGGACTTCATCCAGTGTGGGAGCGCCCTTTTCGCGCACTTCGTTGAGTTTGATCACATGCCAGCCAAACTGGGTCTGGACCGGGTCGGACACGGCGCCCGCATCCATGCCGGAGACGGCGGTTTCGAACTCCGGAACCATCATGCCGGCGGAAAACCAGCCAAGTTCGCCGCCATTGGGGCCGGAAGGCCCGGTCGAGAACTCCTGGGCCAGCGCGGCGAAATCGGCACCTTCTGCCCGAGCCTGCTCTGCGAGATCGGCGGCCTCTTCCTCGGTCTCGACGAGGATATGCGACGCGTTCCATTCGTCCGTCGGCTCGGCGTCGGCATATTGCGCGTCATAGGCGGACTGGATCGCTTCTTCTGTGGCGGCATCCGAGATCACGCTTTCGATCTGCTCGGCGGCGACCAGCATCCGCTTGGTGTTGTCGAGTTCGATCTGCACGCGCTCGGACACATCGTCGATGGCCTGGCTCAGAAGCGTCTGCTGGATGAGCTGGTCGACAAGCCCGGGAAGTAGAACTTCGTCAGGAAGTTGCTGATATTGCTGCGGAAGTTCGCCACGTGCAGCGACGACGTGGCCAAGCGTGATGTCTTCACCGTTCACCGAAGCAATGACCATCGAGGGCGACACGTCGACCGCAGGCGTTTCGGTTTCAGTCGCACCCTGTGCGGTTTCGGCAGCCGGGCTTTCCGCATCCGGCGTCGTGGTGTCCTGTGCCCATGTGGGCAGGGAAAGCGACGCGGACAGGAGCGTAGCCGCGAAAATCGAGGTGCGGGTGGGTATATGGGTCATAAGACCTCCTTGTTTGGGTCCGGCAGGCGCCGAACCTGTGCCGGATTCCCCGGCATCGTTGACTATCCGAGCCCCGGAGCCTACATCGCTAGGGTCCTTTTCGGGGCCATCTTGGTGCCCTTGATATGGGGCCTCGCGTGGCGCGGCAAGAACCCCTGCGAGATCAAGAGAATGTCAGGCGCGGAACGGCGCATCGAGCGGAGAGCACATGCTGGGTTTTGGAACAATCGCCAAGAAGGTCTTTGGCACGCCGAACGATCGCAAGATCAAGGCGACGCGCCCGGTGGTGGAAAAGATCAACGCTCTGGAGGAAGAGTTCAAGGCGCTGTCCGATCAGGGACTGATCGACAAGACCGCCGAGTTCAAGGAGCGGCTCGCGAAGGGCGAGAGCCTTGACGACCTGCTGCCGGAAGCCTTTGCGAACTGCCGCGAAGGCGCACGCCGGGCGCTTGGCCTTCGGGCATTCGACACCCAGCTTATCGGCGGGATTTTCCTGCATCAGGGCAATATCGCCGAGATGAAGACCGGCGAAGGCAAGACGCTCGTCGCGACCTTTCCCGCCTACCTCAACGCCCTCACAGGCAAGGGCGTGCATATCGTCACGGTGAACGATTACCTCGCCAAGCGGGATGCCGACTGGATGTCCAAGGTCTATGCCCATCTCGGGATGACGACCGGGGTCGTCTATCCGCAGCAGCCGGACGCCGAGAAGAAAGGCGCCTATGCCGCCGACATCACCTATGCCACCAACAACGAGCTTGGGTTCGACTATCTCCGCGACAACATGAAGTCGCGGATCGAGGACATGAACCAGCGGCACCATCACTATGCCATCGTCGACGAAGTGGACTCGATCCTCATCGACGAAGCGCGGACGCCGCTGATCATCTCGGGCCCGAGCCAGGACAAGTCGGAGCTTTACGTGGTCATCGACCGGATCATCCCGGAACTGACCGAAGAGCACTTCACGCTCGACGAAAAGGCGCGCTCGGCGACCTTCACCGACGAAGGCAACGACTTCCTCGAAGAGCGTCTTCATCAAGCGGGCATCCTGCCGGAGGGTCAGACGCTTTACGATCCCGAAAGCACGACGGTCGTTCACCACGTGAACCAGGGTCTTCGGGCTCACAAGCTCTTCCAGAAGGACAAGGATTATATCGTTCGCAACAACGAAGTGGTGCTGATCGACGAGTTCACCGGACGCATGATGGCCGGGCGTCGCCTGTCCGACGGTCTGCACCAGGCCATCGAGGCCAAGGAAGGCGTCGCGATCCAGCCCGAGAACGTGACGCTCGCTTCCGTGACGTTCCAGAACTACTTCCGGCTTTACGACAAGCTCGCCGGCATGACCGGGACGGCGCTGACCGAGGCGGAAGAATTCGACGAGATCTACAAGCTGGGCGTGGTCGAAGTGCCGACGAACCGTCCGATTGCCCGCGTGGACGAACACGACGCGGTCTATCGCACCACCGAGGAAAAGTTCGCGGCGATCATCGAAGAGGTGATCAAGGCCAACAAAAAGGGCCAGCCGGTGCTTGTTGGCACGACATCCATCGAGAAATCCGAGGTGCTGGCGAATATCCTGACCAAGGAAGGGATCCCGCACAACGTCCTGAACGCGCGCCAGCACGAACAGGAAGCCAAGATCATTGCGGAAGCCGGTCGTCTGGGCGCCGTGACCATCGCGACGAATATGGCCGGTCGCGGCACCGACATTCAGCTTGGCGGCAACGTCGAAATGAAGGTGCAGGATGCGCTGGATGCCGATCCCGACGCCGACCCCGAGGCGCTGCGCGCGCAGGCGGAAGCCGAGGTTGCGGACGAAAAGGCCAAGGTGCTCGAGGCTGGCGGTCTTTATGTTCTCGCCACCGAACGCCATGAAAGCCGCCGGATCGACAACCAGCTTCGCGGTCGTTCGGGTCGTCAGGGCGATCCGGGGCGCTCGTCCTTCTTCCTTTCGCTCGAGGATGACCTCATGCGGATCTTCGGGTCCGAGCGTCTGGACAAGGTGCTGTCGGGGCTGGGCATGAAGGAAGGCGAGGCGATCATTCACCCTTGGGTGAACAAGTCGCTCGAACGCGCACAGGCCAAGGTCGAAGGCCGCAACTTCGACATCCGCAAGCAGCTTCTCAAGTTCGACGACGTGATGAACGACCAGCGCAAGGTGATCTTCGGCCAGCGGCGCGAGATTATGGAAACCTCGGATCTGTCTGAGGTCGCCCGCGACATGCGTCATCAGGTGATCGAAGACCTCGTGTCCGAACACATGCCGGCCCGGTCCTATGCCGACCAGTGGAACCTGAAAGGTCTCTATGCCAAGAGCATCGAAGTCCTGAACGCAGATCTGCCGATCATCACCTGGGGCGAGGAAGAAGGCGTCGACGATGATGCGATGCGCGAACGGATTGCGGAAGCGACCGACAAGCAGATGGCCGACAAGGCCGAAGCCTTCGGCCCTGAAACCATGCGTTCGATCGAAAAGCAGGTGCTGCTCCAGACCATCGACGCGAAATGGCGCGAGCATCTCCTGACGCTCGAACACCTGCGGTCCGTGGTGGGGTTCCGGGGCTATGCCCAGCGCGATCCGCTCAATGAGTACAAGTCCGAGGCGTTTCAGCTTTTCGAGGGGATGCTCGACGGTCTGCGCTGCGACGTGACCCAGAAGCTCGGTCAGGTCCGGCCCATGACGGAAGAGGAACGTCAGGCCATGCTGGCGCAAATGCAGCAGCAACAGGCCACAATGGCCGCTGCCGCGGATCAAGCGCATGCCTCCGGCCCGTCCGAACCCGGCGAGCCGCGGGATGGCTTTGACGAAAGCGACCCCTCGACCTGGGGCAATCCGTCACGCAATGACGCCTGCCCCTGCGGTTCGGGCAAGAAGTTCAAGCACTGCCACGGTGCCGTCTAACCGATCTACTGACCCGTGCCTGACACGACGGACGCAGCGGTGCGCAGGATGATCGTCAGATCGAGGAGCAACGATGATCGGCTGACATAGTCGACGTCGAATTGCACCCTTTGCGCATAGCTGACCCGGTTTCGCCCGCTGACCTGCCATAGTCCGGTAATGCCCGGACGGGCAGAGAAATAGGCGTGGCGGAACCGCCCGTAGCGCTCGATCTCTTCGTGCACGACCGGGCGGGGCCCGACGAAGCTCATATCGCCGCGGATCACGTTCCAGATCTGGGGTAATTCGTCGAGGCTGCTGCGGCGAAGGAAGTGGCCGAGCGGGGTAATCCTCGGATCGCGGGCAAGCTTGCGCGTTTCGCGCCACTCCGCCGCGAGGGCAGGATCATTGGCGAGACAAGACGCGAGGCGGGCCTCGGCATCTGGAACCATGGTCCGGATCTTCCAGCAGCGAAACTCCCGGCCACAGCGCCCGATGCGGGGTTGCGAAAAGAAGCCAACGCCCCCGTCACGCCGGGTCAAGGCCCAGAGGATGGCGACGATGGGCAGGACCACGGGCAGCATGAGGCCCGCGAGCAGCAGGTCGAGCGCGCGTTTCCCGACGGTGGAATACAACCCGTAATTGTGAACGATCGGTGGCCCAGTCAGGTGCGACTGGGGTGCCAGATCCGCGTCATGGTATGCGCCACCCGGACGCAATACGTCACCAGACTCCATCTGTGCCTCCACTCAAACCTTACGCCGACCCGCGTTTTCTACCTAAGGTTTAGTGCCTGCTCCTTTGTTGTCAAAGGGTTGTTTCGCTTGTGCTGAAAAGGTCGCAGGCGAACTCACAGTCCGACGGCGGCTTAATTGGACCGCCCGGTTATCCTAAATGTTTGCAGAGGCTCACAAATTCCGACCAGACGGGAATCACCCTGAGGTTGTATTGGCAAGCGCGCTAGAACCCGACTCTCGCTTGAAGAGCGAGCAGGTCTCGCAGGCCGCCGCGAATCACCTGGCATTTCCGAGAATGCCTACGATCGCGACGGGACACCCGATCACAGCATGTAGCGGCTCACGTCCGATTTCTCCAGAAGAGCGCCAAGGTTGGCCTCGACAAAGGCCCGGTCGACCGTGATTTTCTCGCCGGCCTTGTCGGGCGCGGCGAAGGAGAGCTCCTCGAAGACCCGCTCCATGACGGTATAAAGCCGGCGCGCGCCGATGTTTTCCACCGAGGTGTTGACCTCGGCGGCGATGGCGGCAAGCGCAGCGATCCCGTCTTCCGTGAAACCGACCTCGACATTCTCGGTGCCCATGAGCGCGGTATACTGCCGCGTCAGAGCGTTGTCCGTTTCGGTCAGGATGCGCACGAAATCCTCTTCGGTCAGAGCACGCAATTCCACGCGGATCGGCAGCCGCCCCTGAAGCTCCGGCAGAAGGTCGGAGGGTTTCGCGATATGGAACGCGCCTGACGCGATGAAGAGGATATGGTCGGTCTTCACCGGGCCATGTTTCGTGGACACCGTCGTGCCCTCGATCAGTGGCAACAGATCGCGCTGCACGCCTTCACGCGACACATCGCCGCCGCGCACATCTGCGCGGGCGCAGACCTTGTCGATCTCGTCGATGAAAACGATGCCGTTCTGTTCGACGGCCTCGAGCGCGGATTTGTTCACCGCCTCGTCGTCGAGAAGCTTGTCAGCCTCTTCCCCGACGAGCACTTCATAGCTCTCGGCGACGGTCATCTTCTTGCGCACGGTGCGCCCGCCGAAGGCTTTGCCGAACATGTCGGACAGGTTCATCATGCCCATGTTCATGCCGGGCTGGCCGGGAATGTCGAACATCGGCATACCGCCACCGGTGTCCGCGACGTCCAGTTCGATCACCGTGTCGTCCAGCTCGCCCGAGCGGAGCTTGCGCCGGAACATCTCGCGCGTCTGTTCACGCGCCCCGTCACCGGCGACAGCGGAAATGACCCGCTCCTCGGCGTTGTGTTCGGCAGCGGTCTTCACGTCTTCACGCATCCAGTCACGGGTCTGCACGATGGCGCTGTCCACAAGGTCACGAACGATCTGTTCCACGTCGCGCCCGACATAGCCGACCTCGGTGAACTTGGTCGCCTCGACCTTGATGAAGGGCGCGCGGGCGAGTTTGGCCAGGCGACGCGAAATCTCGGTCTTCCCGACACCGGTGGGCCCGATCATCAGGATGTTCTTCGGATAAACCTCATCACGCAGGTCGTCGGACAGCTGCTTGCGCCGCCAGCGGTTGCGCAGGGCGACGGCGACGGCGCGTTTCGCGTCCTTCTGGCCAATGATGAAACGGTCGAGCTCGCTCACGATCTCGCGGGGGGTCAGGTCGGTCATGTCCGCCTCTTATTTCGTGATCTTGTCAACGGTCAGATTGCCGTTGGTGTAAACGCAGATGTCGGCGGCAATGGCCATGGCGGAGCGCGCGACCGTCTCGGCGTCCTTGTCCGTGTCCATCATGGCGCGGGCAGCGGCGAGAGCGAAGTTGCCGCCAGACCCGATCGCAGCCACGTCATGTTCGGGCTCAAGCACATCGCCCGCACCCGTGATGACGAAGAGGTCCGCGCCGTCGGTGACGATCAGCATGGCCTCTAGTTTCTGAAGGTATTTGTCCGTGCGCCAGTCCTTGGCCAGCTCCACGCTCGCACGGGCAAGCTGGCCGGGAGTGGCCTCGAGCTTGGCCTCGAGCCGTTCAAGCAGCGTAAAGGCATCCGCCGTCGATCCCGCGAAGCCCGCCACGATGTCATAGCCACCGGGGGACAGCCGGCGCACCTTGCGCGCGGAGCCCTTGATCACGGTCTGGCCCAGGCTCACCTGCCCGTCGCCCGCGACGACCACTTCGCCACCCTTGCGCACGCCGATGATCGTGGTGCCGTGCCAGCCGGGAAAATCGTTGTCTGCCATAATGCCTCCTTCGGTCGAGGGGATATATGGCCCCCCGTTCTCCCGCCGACAACCACTTCACCTTGGAACGAGCGCCGAGTAGCCTCCCGCCATGGCCGAACCCCGCATCCTGCGCATTTACCTCGATCCCAACATGCTCGCCTCGGCGCGGGCGGGGACCTTTGGCTTCGTGCGCGTGATGACAGAGGCCTTCGAGGCCGAGGGTTTCCGCGTCGAGTTGCGCAAGAACAGCTTTGACGAGCGGATGAAGTCGGGCGCGCGCAACGGCTATTCGATGTTCCTCATGGACGAGCCGTTTCACGAGAAATCGCTGACCATGCGCAAGGCTTACTACTACCCCTTCTGGCGGATCGAGAAGGTGGCCGAGCGGTGGGAGTTTGCGGTGGCCCAACGCGCCTTCGATCCTGCCGAAACAGACCCTGTTCTGGCCAAAAAGTGGTTTGCGGACTGGCGGAAATGGATTTTCCGGAAATTGCCGGAGCGGGCCGAGAAGCTCGGGATGATCTACGTGCCGCTGCAAGGGCGGCTCCTCGATCACCGGTCTTTCCAGACCATGTCGCCCGTCGAGATGATCGGCGCGGTCCAGGCGCAGGCCGGGGACCGGCGCATCCTGCTGGGCCTGCATCCGGGCGAGATCTATTCCGAGGCCGAGATCGCGGCGGTCACCGCGATTGCCGGAGCGGACGCCCGCGTGACGCTGCAAACAGGGGGCATGGACGAGGCGCTGCGCACCTGTGACCTCGTGGCGACGATGAACTCCACCGCCGCGCTGTCAGGCTATTTCTTTGAAAAGCCTGCGGTGCTGTTCGCAAAATCCGATTTCCATCACGTCATGCCGAGTGTCGCGGCCCTGGGCGTGGACGAGGCGTTCCGGCGGGCCGAAACCGATGTGCCGGATTTCGCGGCCTATCTTTTCTGGTTCGTCCAGCTCAATGCGATCAAGGCCGACGCACCCGGTGCTGGCGACGCGATCCTCGCCACCTGCCGGGGCCATGGCTGGGAGTTCTGACCCGGCCTAGTCGATCCACCCGCGCAGGTTCTCGGCCACCACATTCGTCAGCGCCGCGATATGCTCCGCGTCGTCGTTGAGGCAGGGAATATAGGTAAAGCTCGTGCCCCCCGCGTGTTCGAAGGCTTCGCGGATTTCCCCGTCCACCTCCTCCAGCGTTTCGATGCAGTCGGCGGAAAAGGCGGGCGCCATCACGGCGATGCGGCGAATACCCTCTTCCTTGGCCAGCCGGGCGACCTCGACCACGGTGTAGGGCTTGAGCCATTCGTCGCGGCCAAAGATCGACTGGAACGTTGTCACGATCCGCCCCGGCGTCCATCCCAGCCGCTCGGCCAGGAGCCGCGTCGTCTTGTGACACTGGCAATGGTAGGGGTCGCCGGCGGTGAGGTAGCGCATGGGCATCCCGTGATAGGAGCAGATCAGGCGCTCGGGCGCGTCGGCCTCGGTCGGGAAGATGCGCAGGACCGATTGCGCGAGCGCCTCGATATAATCCTCCCGGTCGAAATAGGCGGGCACCGTGCGCACCGAGGGTTGCCAGCGTTCGCCTGCGAGGGCTGTGAAGAACTTGTCGTTCGCGGTGGCGGTCGTGGTCGCGGAATATTGCGGGTAGAGCGGGAAGAAGAGGATCTTCTGGCATCCGGCCTCGACCATCGCCCGGACCTTGGACGCGGTCGAGGGGTTGCCGTAGCGCATACAGAAATCGACCATCACCTGATCCCCGAACAGGCCCTGCAGGCTCTCGGCCATCGCGGTCGTCTGCGCTTTGGTGATCGTCATGAGCGGGCTTTCCCCGGCCTCGTGGTTCCAGATCGACTTGTAGTTCTTGCCGGACGTGAAGGGTCGGAACGACAGGATGATCCCCTGAAGGATTGGCTGCCATTTCCATTTCGGCAGGTCGATGACCCGCGGGTCGGAGAGAAACTCGCTCAGGTAACGGCGCATCGACCAGTAGTCGTAGTTATCCGGCGTCCCGAGATTGGCGAAGAGCACGCCGACTTTGGGCGCGGGAATGGCGGGGTGGTTTTCTGGCTTCAGCATGTCGGTCCCTTGGTGTCCCGGCCTTTACGGCTCTCGCGGCAGTTTGGTTTCATCGGTGCCCAGCGCCTCGGCCAGGCGCGCCGCGGCGGATCCGGGGCGAAGCGGTTTCTGCTGGCTTGCGTGGGGCGCCCATCCGGCGAGGAAGATCATCTCGAAAGTGGCCGCGATGCGACTCTGTTCCGCCGGAAAACTGTCAGCATAGCGGGCGGCAACCTCGGCGAAGTAGGTGCGGGGCGTGAAACCGGCGCGGTTCGTCATGGCGTTCCCCTCGCCCATGGCCCGCAGATCGTGGAGGAGTGCGAAGGCGTCACGGTAGGTCACGGTGCGAGGTGCGGAGTCCGCGGCGGGGAGCGCGAAGCCTGCCCGCTGAAGGAGCGCGCCCAGATCCCGGATTTCACCCATCGGGAGCACGCGGGGTGACAGCCCGCCGGTGCGCGCGACCTCGACTTCGGCCATGACCGCGCGAAGTTCGGCAAGGGTCTGGCCTCCGAACATGACGCCCAGGAAGAACCCGTCCGGCTTCAGAGCGCGGTGGCACTGAATGATCTGACCCACGGGATCGTTCGCCCAATGAAGCGTGAGCCCGTGTATGACGAGGTCATGCGCGCCGGGGGTGAGATCGAGCGTGTCGGTATCCGGCACGATCCTTGCGTCGGGAAAGACCCGCGACCAAACCTCGGGGAATCCGGTCACGACGGCTGGAGACGTAAACGTCCTGTTAACCTCGTTCAGGCGATCCTCGACTTCGAGAGCCGCGGCCTCTTGCAGGAACATGCCCTCCGCGGTGGCGCGGGCGCGAATGCGGTCAAGGCGGTCGGGATCGGTCAGGCGCGTCATGGCGCGAGACCATAGATGGAGGCGCGGAATATGCAATCGCTTGCGGGCCGTGTGGCAGGGTGGTTGATCGACGCGGTTTACCCGGCGCAATGTGCGAGCTGCGGGGAACCCGTGAACGATGACGGCGGGCTTTGCGCGGCCTGCTGGCGCGAGACTCATTTCGTCACGGGCCACGCCTGCGACCTGTGCGGCGCGCCCCTTGTGGGTGAAGGCGACGGCCAGACCGATTGTTGCGACGATTGCCTCACCATCGCGCGGCCTTGGGACCATGGACGAACGGCCCTTCTCTACAAGGGAAACGGGCGCAGGCTCGTCTTGTCCCTCAAGCACGCGGATCGGCCCGACATCGCGATCCCGGCGGCGCGCTGGATCGCCCGTGCCGCCGCTCCGGTCCTGACCGACGAGATGATCATCGTGCCGGTCCCGGCCCATTGGCGGCGCCTGTTGAAACGCCGCTACAACCAGGCCGCGGAACTGGCACGGGCGATGGGCCGGTCGTCCGGCCTGAAGGTCGAGACGCGGGCGCTTGTGCGCGTCAAGGGCGGCGACACGCAGGAAGGCAAGAGCTTCGATCAGCGCTTCGCCTATCTCGAGGGCGCGATCCGACCGCATCCGAAGTTCGGGTCTGCCCTCTCCTCGCGCGACGTGCTCCTTGTGGACGATGTGATGACATCGGGCGCCACGCTGGCCGCAGCGACGGAAGCGGCGCGTTTGGCAGGCGCCAAACAGGTTTGCATCGCCACATTGGCACGGGTGGTCCGGGATGCTTAAGTAGAGGGTAATCCCGAAAGGAACTCTACATGAAGCCTGTCACTATCTACACCACCCAGCTTTGCGGCTTCTGCCACGCCGCGAAACGCCTTCTATCGAAGAAAGGCATCGCCTTCGAGGAAATCGACGTTGCCCATGACCCCGCAAAGCGTCAGGAAATGATGCGAAGAAGCGGACGCCACACCGTTCCCCAGATCTGGATCGGCGAGCACCATGTCGGCGGGTGCGACGATCTTTTCGAACTCGACCGGAACGGCAAGCTCGATCCGATGCTCGCGGCCTGATGAAGGCGGCGCTCGTTCAACTCTGCTCGGGCGAGGACCCCGCACAGAACCTCGTCATCACGCGTCGGTTCGTGCAGGACGCAGCAGACGCCGGGGCAGATCTGATCCTGACGCCGGAGGTCACAAATTGCGTCTCGACCAGCCGGACGCGACAGAACGAGGTTCTGCGCCGGGAGGAAGACGACGAGACGCTTGCGGCCCTGCGAGCTGATGCGGCCCGGCTGGGAAAATGGCTCCTGATCGGCTCGCTCGCGCTCAAGACCGACGATCCTGACGGTCGCTTCGCGAACCGATCCATCCTGATCGATCCGCAGGGGCGGATCGTGGCCCGCTACGACAAGATCCACATGTTCGATGTCGATGTCTCCGAAACGGAAAGCTATCGCGAGAGTGCCGGCTACCGTCCCGGGACCCGCGCCGTTCTGGCGCGCACAGCCTTGGGCGCGATGGGGATGACGGTGTGTTATGACCTTCGCTTTCCCCGCCTCTTCCGGGCTTTGGCACAATCGGGGGCGCAGGTCATCACCGTTCCCTCGGCCTTTTCGACCGGAACCGGACCCGCCCACTGGGAGGTTCTGCTCCGCGCCCGCGCCATTGAAACCGGGTGTTTCATCCTCGCTCCGGCGCAGACGGGCCAGAACACGGCGAAACGCGCGACCCATGGCCACTCTCTCGTCGTTGCGCCTTGGGGCGAGGTGCTTCTGGATGCGGGCACCGAGACGGGTGTCAGCATGGTTGAACTCGACCTGTCCGAGGTAGATAGATCACGCAGACGCATTCCCAGCCTGTCGCACGACCGAGACTTCGAAGGACCCGTATGACCGATTCAACCAACGACTCGCTCTCGGTCGCCCTGTTCAGCGAAATGTTCATGGCAGACCAGCTGGCGCGCACCGCCCTGTCCAAGGCGCTGCCCAAAGGCATGGAGCTGTCGCATTTCTCGGTCCTGAATCACCTCGCGCGGGCTGGCGAGGCAAAAAGCCCGGCCCAGCTTGCCCGCTCGTTCCATGTGACCCGCGGCGCGATGACCAATACCTTGAACAAGCTCGAATGGGCCGGTCATATCCATATCCACCCCGACTGGGACGACGCGCGGCGCAAACAGGTCACGATTTCGCCCGCCGGACGCAAGGCGCGGGACGCCGCGCTTGCCGTGATCACCCCGATCATCGGCGATGTGGTCCGGTCCATCGGACAAGAAAAGGTGCGGGCCGTCCTGCCGGTACTGCGCGAGATGCGCACGAAATTCGATGCTCTGGAATAGCGATACGAAAGGCGATCCGAATGGCGAACCATTTCTACAAGCATGACCTTCCCGACGGACTGTCGCTTGGGCCGGTCGTGGCCATCGACTGCGAAACCATGGGCCTCAACCCGCACCGCGACCGGCTTTGCGTCGTCCAGATGTCGGGTGGCGACGGTCACGCCCATGTCGTCCAGATCGAAAAGGGCCAGACCGAGGCGCCCAACATCGCGAAGATGCTCGCGGACCCCGACACGCTGAAGCTTTTCCATTACGGTCGCTTCGATATCGCGGCGCTGCTCAATGCCTTCGGCGTGCTGGCCGCACCCGTCTACTGCACCAAGATCGGCTCGAAATTGGTGCGCACCTATACCGACCGGCACGGGTTGAAGAACCTTTGCGAGGAGCTTCTGCGAATCGACATTTCCAAGATGCAACAGCAATCCGACTGGGGTGCCGCGGAACTCACCGAGGCCCAGCTCGATTACGCTGCGTCAGATGTGCTTTACCTGCACCGGCTTCGCGAGAAGCTGGATGCGCGGCTCGCACGCGAAGGCCGCAGCGAGGTGGCGCAGGCCTGCTTCGACTTCCTTCCGACACGGGCCAGGCTCGATCTGGCCGGATGGCCGGAGATCGACATTTTCGCTCATTAGGCCCGCGACGGTGCCGAGAATTGACAACGCAAGATTTCAAGCGCTGAATGATGGGGATGCACGACGCTGCGCAAACCCCTACATGCCGCGCCAAATTGGATGCCGCATGGGCCAGATCCGAACCCCTCGGATCGCGTGACTTCCATAGACCAATGAAATCTCACGTCTATTCGGGCGCACGCCTGCATCTTGTCTGAACCCCTCCCAACGAAGAAGGAGCCATCCATGCAATATCTGATCAGCGGCAAACAAATCGACATCGGCGATGCGTTGCAGGTCCATGTGAAGGACGAGCTTGGGAGTGTGGTGCAGAAATATGCAGAGCGTCCGACCGATGCGCAGGTCACGTTTTCCAAGGTCGCGCATGAGTTCGTCTGCGAAACGGTCGTGCACCTGTCCACCGGGCTCACCGCGCAGGCAAAGGGCCATGCGACCGAAATCTATGCCGCTTTCGATCAATGCGCGGAGAAGATGGAGAAGCAGTTGCGCCGTTACAAGCGTCGCCTGAAGAACCATCACCAGTCCAGACTCGATCCGGTTGAAGTTTTCGGCGGTTCCTCGTATATCCTCGCCTCGGAAGATGGGGCCGACGGACCCGATACCGACAGCATGGACCCGATGATCATCGCAGAGATGGAAACACGGATCCCGTCGCTCTCGGTCGGCGAAGCGGTGATGCAGATGGAACTGGCGCATGCGCCGGTGCTCGTGTTCCGCAACGAAAAATCGAATGGCGTGAACGTCGTTTACCGCCGCGAAGACGGAAACATTGGTTGGATTGATCCCGGCACGGCCTGACAGAGGCATCGAGCAATGGCCGGGTGAACAGTGGGACTTATGCAGCTATCCAGTATCCTTCGGCCCGCCGCCGTGAAGGTGGTCGCGAACGTTTCAAGCAAGAAACGTCTGTTTCAGGATCTCGGCGACATCGTCGCCGGGACCTATGGGCTTGATGCGTCGGCTGCCTTCGCCGCCTTGCAGGAACGGGAGAACCTTGGTCCGACGGGCGTCGGCCACGGCATCGCGCTTCCGCACGCCCGGATGCCCGGCCTCGATCATGTTGTCGGTGCCTTTCTTCGTATCGAGAAACCGGTGGACTTCGACAGCGTCGACTGGCAGCCGGTGGACCTCGTCTTCGCGCTCTTCGCGCCGGACGGGTCCGGGGTGGAGCACCTGAAGGCGCTCGCGCTGGTGTCGCGCACCATGCGCGATCCGGGCGTCATGGCCAAGCTGCGGGCGAACACCGATCCGGAAACGCTCCATACGATCCTGACCGACGATCAGGCGACGCGCGCCGCCTGATCGCCCCGGGCGATTACCTTATCCTCGCATCTTCCGGTCCCATCGCGGGAAGCCAAAGGCCATGTAGTCGCGGGCATAGGCCGTGCGCACGGCGCGCTCGACGTCCTCGTCATAGATAGCCGAGAGCGCAAAGGGGCCTTCTTCGCTCCGCGGGGCCATGTCGCAGGGCTCCACCCCAATCTCCATGGATATGAGCGCGAGCCCTTCTTCGATCCGATCCGCCCTCAGAAGGTGATCCGGCGCGACGAATTCCGAAAACCCGCGCACGATGTTGTCCTGCGTCGCCCAGGCGAGTTCCACGGGATGCGCGGTCTGCCCGTTCAGGCTCCCGGTCACGAACTGGAGAAAGCCGAGAAACGCGTGCCGATGCTGAACGACGTCATAACCTTCACCAACCGGAGTGTGCCACGGCATGGGGAGTTTGTATTTCTCGATCAGCCCATGGCGGAGTGGCCAGATCGTGCGGGGCGTTTCGTTGAGCACATAGTCGCAGAAAACCCGATGCGCGCGTTCAACGGGGTGCCGGATGACCGTGAAGCTGCGGTGCCCCTTGTTGTGGTTCTTCCACTGCCGCAGTTCCTTTTGCGTGAAACCCGCGCCAAGCGCTTCGGGGTCGACCTGATCCAGCGCGGCGAGCCAGTTCCGCACGTCGTCGTCCAGCGCACCGGGGATCGGCATGAAACAGAGCGGCGATTTCGCGGCGGTCACGTAGCTCGGGACCGAGGCACCACGGGGCGGCTCGAAATTCGGGAGCGAGCCAAGGTCATAGCGGTCGATGTCGTTGACGGTCGCTTCGATCGCCTCGAAGTTCCGGACCTTGTCGGCAAGCTGTTCCGGGTTCTGTTTCTTGAACTTGTCCGAAAACTTCGGAAGCTCGGTCGTTTCGCCTAGAAAGCGGGCGAGCCCGTTGATGACGCGCAGGTCCTGAATGTCGTCGTAGTCGATGTAGAACCCGGCCTGCCCCGTGACCTGAAGCCGCCGCGCGATCTCGCGCTGGCGGTCCTTCACCCGGAAATACATGTGCTTGAAGTCCTTCGGATCGAACTTCACCTTCCATTTCTTGGCGTCGGTGTGGTCATTCAACTGCCATTGCTTTGTCGACCAGGCGATCCGCTGGCTCACCCAGGCATCCACGAGATTACGGTTGAGGATGACCTTGCCGCAGCGCGGGTCGTTCATCACGTGATCGAAGACGCGCGGGTCGTGGTCGTTGAACAGCCGAAAGCCGGGGATACCTTCGGTGTTCGCCTTCATCGCGTCGATCAGACGCAGCGGATCGGCATCCCGCGCGGCGAGGGTAATGCCGAAGAGATCGGTCTTCTCGGGGTCGACGATCAGGTATGGATTGAAGGCCTCCCCATAGCACTGGAGGCCCGGAAACTCGTTGAGGTTGGATTCGAGGAAATTCGAACCCGTCCGCATTTCCGCGAGTATGACGAAATAGTCGAAAGGCCGGGACATCACTTTACCAGATAGGGTTTGCCGGGTTTGCGCCGCTCGGACTTGATCGGGGTACCGACCGGGAAATCTCCCATGAGATGCGGCTGCATGCCCTGGTTCTTGAGGTTCTGCAGGAACTGGCCGAAGCCTTCGAGCGATTTCATGCGAGGCGCTTCGGTCAGACGGCTGGCCTGACGGGCGCCGATTTCGTCAATCACGGTCTGGAGCGGCTCCATCGGGTTCTCAATGAAGTCGGCGAGCGTCCAGATCCGCACACGCGCCTTGGTCCAGACCGATTGAAGGATTTCAAGATGCTCGGCCTCGGTGCGCTGCAACTTCGCGGCTTCGCGCCGGATGTCCGAGAAATTGGCATTGGAGTAGAACAGCGGCACGGCCCATGCACCAGAGATCACGCTGATCTGGGCGTTCGGGTCCTTGGCCACGTCCCAAGAGATATCCTGATTGTCACGCGGCCCGAACATGAAGGCCTGCCGTTCGCCCCGCGTGTTCCAGATGACATTGGTAAGGAACGCGCGCGGATTGTAGTCTCGCAGATCGGCGCTGTCGGTCAGGGCGCCGGCAAATACCGTCTGTTTGCCACCGTATTCGACCCGCTCAGGCGCATAGAGATGCCCGTGGACCCGGCAATCGGTGACCCGCGACAGCCAGTCCTCGAAATCCTCGAAGAGTTCGGCAAAACCTTCGAAGATGGAGTAGTTGGACGAGGTCAGTCCATTTTCCCAGTTCTCGTTGGGAAACCGCGACTGCATGTAAAGTCCGCGCCGACCCTTGGTGCGGCGCTCGACCGCCTTCGAGAAAATTCGGTCGATCTTGGACGGGTTCGGCTCGGCCCCGGTGAAGATCGATGCATCATCCGACAGGAACCCGGCGTAGAGTTTTTCCGCATGGGGCCAGATCTTGCGGGCGACGAAGCAGTCGGACCGGCGAAGAAGCTGCATGTGATCGTCGTAGAAAATGTGCGGCTTGCCCTGAAAATCGAACTTGGAGAGCGTCAGCGACCGGCTTTCGATGTTGGTGGAATAGAGCCGCACCAGGGTCTGAAAATAGCTTTCGTCCGGAATCCAGACCTTCTTGAAATAGCGGTCATAGGTGGCGCGGTCCGGGTCTTCGAGAATGGCGGTCAGGGTCTGGCGGGTAAGGCACCACCACTGGCTGCCCAGATGGGGCACGAGCCCATCGGGGATGCGCCGCTTGAAGCCGATCCGGCGTTGAAACTTCACATACCAGTCGAAGGCGCGCCGACGGTTCTTCCAGGAGAACGGGAACCGCAGCACGAAGCGTTCGATATCGAGGCCGCCGACGGTCCATGGAACGTCCTCGGTCGTCACGCTTTCGATGAAATTCGTCATAGGCCGCTCGGCGAGATAATCCCTCAGCTCCTGTATCGGTCGCAACGGCAGGCAGGACCCGGAGGCGAGAAAGACATGCCGGACCTCGGGGAAATCCTTGAGCACCATCTCGGTCGCCGCCTGCGATGCCTCGACCAGGGACCAGGTGCCCCACTCGCAGCTGTAGCGTCGGCAGAAGCGCACGTTCTTCAGGTCGGAAAGGCTTGCCACGAATTCGGCATGCTTTCGCCGCGCGACCTTCTTGTCGACGTGGATGACAACGGGGCAATCGTTGCGGGCGAGATGCCGGGCAACCTGTGCCGCGCGGTTCAGCGAGGTGTGGACCAGCATGGCAAAGCCGACGCTCATGCCCAGTTCCCCTTGGACATGATCCCGAGAATCTCGAGCTGGCGCCAGTTGATGTACTTCTCGGACCACTTGCACCACAGGTCGGGATCGTCGGAAAGGCGGTTGGCATAGGCCTTGTATTCATGGCTCGCCGCGTAATGCTGCTTGCGGTCCAGTTCTTCGGCCGCCTTCGCTGCGAAAGTGTCCAGAAACTTCGCGTGGAGCAGACAGCCAGAGGCCTTTTCTCCGCCCCATTCGTCATAAACGAGATTCAGACCGCGCGGCAGAAGGCTGTGGGTCGAGGACACATAGGTATAGCCGCGCGACCATTTCACGAGCGGGATCTTGTTCAAGGCTGGTGCCCGAGCCGGTGTGTCGGGAAAGAACATGCGCGCCCGGGGACCGCCCTGAATCCAGAGGTTCCCGAATTTCTTGTTCTTCTCGATCATGTAGTTGCCGGAGTCGAACCAGTTGGCGATCTCGAAGGGGTCCTGACCGGCGGAATAGGGCTGCCCGCCCATCGGGCCCTTCGGATACATGTCCAGAAGCATGGCCCCAAAGCTCTTGATCGAAGAGGCATCAAGCCAGTCGGTGAGGGCACGCAGCTTGCGTGTGTCGCAGAAGGGATAGACGAGAAATTCGTCGGGATCGACGGTCAGGCACCAATGTCCATGCGCATGACGCCGCAGGAGCCAATTGATCCAGTCCATCCCGAACCGCGCCCGCTTGTAGCTCGCCGTCGTGCTCCAGAGCGAGACATCGGGCTGTTCGGCGAGGTATTCGCGGGTGCCGTCATCGCTGCCATTGTCGACGAAAAAGAAATGCGCGACGCCCATGTCGCGGTAGTAGCGCAGGAAATAGGGCAGTCGGACCTTTTCGTTCCGCAGGGTGCAGAAAACGAGGATGTCGCGCGGCCTGATTGTTTCCGTGCGGTCGACAACCGATCGAAGCTCCCGGCGCTTGCGAAACGCCCGGATGCGCCACCGCTTTCGCAGCAGCCGGAGCCGGTATGTCCGCACAATGCCCAATAACGCCTCTTCTATCTCGCGGCGGCCTGAAATGGTCCAGTATTACAAAGACCTTAAGACTGTCTTGAAGTGATCTTCCCATGTGGGAAGCTGCACGTTCTCGACCGTTTTGCGGCCTTCTTGTTCCGTGAGCGCCTGAATTTCTGCCGCCCAAGAATACAAGTCACTGGGCGTCAGGTAAACGGGATTGTTTCCAAACACTTCTCTAAATACCTGAAGTTCCGACAGGATCACCGGACAACCCAGCGCAAGCGCCTCGCCGGGCGGCAATCCGAAGCCCTCGGTGACGGAGGGCATGAGAAGCGCCCGCGCCCGTGACAGCAGGGCACCGACGGCCCCGTCGGCAAGCGGACCCGCATGGATGACATGGTCCTGCCCCGCCGCGATGCGCGCCTTTTCATGATCTCGCAGCCACCCCATCGCCCCCACGATGACGAGCACCGGCATCCGGTCGTCGGAGAGCCGATTAGACAATTCCGCCCAGACTTCCAGAAGCATCGCCACATTCTTGCGCGGCTCGAGCGTGCCCAACACGACGAAATAGTCTCTGATATTGCGCAAATCGGGGGACAACGCCCCTTCATCCACAGGCGGCGGCACGATCCCCAAATGCGCCGTGATCCCCTCGGGCACACGCCCTGACTTGGCGAACCAGCGCTCTGTCAGCGCGCGCGTCGCGTCTGCCGTATGGATCACAAGATCGGCGCTCTGCGCCACACGCTTCACGATCCCACGGAACCGTTTGACCGACGCCTCGGTCTGCACCTCGGGCCGGTCGATGGGGATGGTGTCATGGATCATCACGGCAATGCGTCCGCCCGTGTTTTTCACGGCCTGCATCGTTTCGGCCCGCAGGTCGCTGTGCCCGACCGCGATCCAGACATAGCCGGGCGCGAGGCTCTTCCCGATCATCCGGGCCAGCCCGCGATCCCGGCTCCAGCCAATGGCCAGCCGCCGGAGATCGGCCAGCACACGGCGCCGGTCCCGGCTCGCCCGGATCATGAAGGGCGACAGAAAATCGGGCCGGCCCCAGTCCGCGCCGTGAAGCAATCGCGCCGCAAACGCCTCCACCCCGGCCCGGTCGTAGAGCGTGTAGCCAAGCGAGGACCGGACCAGCGCAAAGAGCGGCGTATCCTCGGTCAAAAGACGCGACAGATAGGCGCCTTCTACGCGGTCGATACCGGTATGCCGCCCCTTCCCGGCCCGGGACACGAGCCGGGACAGGTCCAGTAGTCGCGCACTCGCGGCGGACAAGGGGCCCTACTCGGCGGCCAGCTTCACGCTGACGATGTCCTGCAGGAACTCCATCAGCTCGCCGCGAAGCTCGGGCCGGTCCAGCCCGAAAGCCACCGTCGCCTGAAGATAACCAGCCTTGGAGCCGCAGTCGTATCGCGTGCCCTCGAAGCGGTAGCCGTGTACGTGGCGACCCTGGGTGATTTCGTCGGCGATGGCGTCGGTGAGCTGGATCTCACCCCCGGCGCCCTTCCTGAACCCACCAAGGTTCTTCAGCACATCCGGCGTCAGGATATAGCGCCCGATCACGGCGAGGTTCGAGGGCTGCGTGCCCGGCGCCGGCTTTTCCACCATGGCCTTCACCTTGGCGAGCCGCCCAGCGTCGCTGTCGACATCGAGGATGCCATAGGCCGAGGCCTTGTCCTCGGGCACCTCCATACAGGCCACCATGGACCCGCCGGTTTCTTCGTAGGCGTCGACCATCTGTTGCAGACAGGACTTGCCCTCGGTGGCGATGACGTCGTCCGGCAGAATGACCGCGAAGGGTTCGTCGCCCACCAGCCGGCTCGCGCAATAGATCGCGTGCCCGAGGCCCAGCGCCTTGGCCTGCCGGACATAGGCGATGGCGCCCGAGGGCATGTTTGTGGCGTTCAGAATGTCGAGAAGCTTGTCCTTGCCCTTGGCCTTCAGGTCCTCCTCGAGGATCGGGGCGCGATCGAAATAATCTTCGAGCGAGCCCTTGCCGCGCGACGTGACGAAGATGAACTCCTCGATCCCGGCGGCGCGGGCTTCATCGATGGCATACTGGATCAGGGGACGGTCCACGAGGGTCATGATTTCCTTCGGGATCGACTTGGTGGCCGGCAGGAACCGGGTGCCCAGTCCAGCCACGGGAAAGATTGCTTTGGTCACTTTGTTGGTCATCGAAACCCCCTGCATCTGAATTCGGTCCATTTTGCCTAGCAGTCCTCCGGGACAACGTGAACAAAGGCTCGTGTCGTGCCGCAGGTTATGCCACGCACGCACTGGAGACACCTGCGTTCCGTCGCAATTGCCTATGGATTGCGCAGTTTGGCAACACGTGCCTTTTCTTCGAGCAGCCTTTTGCCGAAGCTTTGCCACCGAAACGGCGGCTGCGACCGATCGGAGCGACCGAAGATTCCGCCTCGTTGGAGCCAATAGCCATCAGGGTGGAACTGCACCCGATGCGCGCGCGCCGTGGGAGAGAAACTGAAGACGGTTGTAACCGTGCCCGAAGGGGCCTCGGCCGCCGTATCACGCAAGCGTCGGACCTGCCACGGTCGCCCGGCCAGGACCCGATGCGCCCGGTTTTCGGCTGCGGCCATGAGCAGGAACGGCGTCGCGCTGGGCCCGATGGGCGCGAGCGGCACGATCGGTCGCGTCGCGCCCTCGGCCAGCCCGGCATCGAAGGTGGCCAAGAGAGTTTTCACGTCCCTTGGTTCGATCCGGCCTTCGATCATCTGGCCGATCAGGCGCGTTCGCTGCGCCTCGCGATGGGGCGGAATGTCCGCTCCCGGCGCATGTTTGCGCAGGAAGACGGCCGTCGATGCGCCGATTTCGAAGAGGTCCAGAACCCGTCGCTGGCCATCCCGACGGTCCGAGGCCGCATACCCATGATGCACCTGCGCCCGGGGCGCGATGAGGGTCTTTCCCGGCGCAAGTCTCAGGTTCACGTCGGTTTCATCGAAGTAGAAGCGGAATGCCGGGTCAAACCCGCCCGAGGCGGCGAGGGTGTCCCGCCTGAAGGCCATATTGGTGCCTTCCGTCTTCGCCACGAAGCCCGCCGGCGGTCTTGCCACGACGCTTCGGTCGCCGGGGATTTCCAAGGGAAGAGTGACGCCCGAACCGTTGACCGCCTGCGCCATCCATTGAAAGCTGATGCCGTTGCGACCGCGAACGAAGCCGCCGGCCTGTACGATGTCCGGGTCCACGAAGCCGGGAATGAGATGACCGAGCCAGGTGGGTTCCGGGACCGCGTCGTCGTCGAGGAAGGCGACGACCTCCCCGGCGGCGTGTCGGAGTCCGAGGTTTCGCGCCACCGAAATATTCGCGTCATCGAAGGGGATCAGCTTTATACTGCCCTGCCAATGTTCCAGCGCGGCACATCCTGGGCCATCGGCGACAACGACAATCTCGAAGTTCGGATACCAGACCTGCGACAGGCCAAGAACGGCACGGCGCAGGAGTGTCGGGCGGCCTCGACTCACGACGATGACCGATACAGCGGGAATGGTCATTCTTCGCCCTGTTCCGCCAGAATAGTCTCTATCCTTGGCACGTCTTCGGGATTGTTAAGCTCCCAGAACTGCCGCCCTTTCGCTTCCACCTCGACACAGAGAACCGGGCGGTCGCGTTCAAGAAACCGGAGCTGTTCGAGCCCTTCGAGTTGTTCCAGCGGCCCCGGCGACCAACGCGGGTAAGCGGCGAGGGTCGCGGGGCGATAGGCATAGACCCCGACATGATGGTGAACGGGGGTGAGGGCTTCGGGCGCATAGTCGTCCGAGGTGAAGGGGATCACTTCCTTCGAGAAATAAAGCGCCTGTCGTTCGATCCCCATGACCGCCGTCGTCCCCCCGACCCGGCCATTGCGGCGGTCTTCGCGGAACTCCGCGAGCGCGCGGCCGGAGCAACGCAGCACGGGCGTGGCGACTTCGGCATTCGGGTGCGCACCAAGGCCGGACAGCAGGTCTTCCACGAACCACGGCGGGGTGAGCGGGGCGTCGCCCTGGAAATTGACGACCATGTCGTAGCGCGCGCCGAGCGCGTCGAAAGCCTCGGCGCAGCGTTCGGTTCCGTTGTGACAGGATGGCGACGTCATCACCACCTCGGCCCCGAAAGCACGGGCGGCATCACGGATGCGACCGTCGTCCGTCGCGACCACGACGCGGTCGACGCCCTCGACCTTGCAGGCCGCGTCCCAGCTTCGCTGGATGAGCGACTTGCCGATCCCGGTCGCACCGGTCAGCGCGACCAGGGGTTTCCCGGGAAAGCGGGTCGACGCGTAGCGGGCCGGAATGACGACGAGAACCGACATCTAGGCGGGTTTGAGCTCCACGTCGGGTGCGCAGGCGATGAAGAACGGGTTCTCGAAAATGGGCTTGCCATAGGTGAGCGGCTCGTGGTTGTCGAAGCGCACGACCTTGCCGCCGGCACCTAGAAGCACCGCATGTCCGGCAGCCGTGTCCCATTCCATCGTCCGGCCGACCCTCGGATAGATGTCCGCCTCGCCGGTGGCGACAAGGCAGAACTTGAGCGACGATCCCGCGCTGGTCATGTCTTTCACGGCGTATTTGTTGATGTAGTCGTCCGTCGCCTGATCCCGGTGGCTTTTCGAGGCCACGACCATCAGCGCCGCGTTGTCGGGTTCCGCGTTCACGCAGATCGGCGTGATGCGGCCGGGGCGGTCGATGTCGAAATCGCCGACTTCTTCCACGGCATTTCCGTCTTCGGTCGTGTAGAACATCCGGGACCGCGCGGGGGCATAGACCACGCCACGCAGGGGCACGCCGTCCTTCACGTAGGCGATGTTCACCGTGAAATCGCCGCGCCGGTTCACGAATTCCTTCGTACCGTCGAGCGGGTCGACGATCAGGAACTCGGAGGCCGTTTCACCGTGGGTGTCCGCCTGTTCCTCGGTCACGAGCGCGATGTCAGGGAAGACCTCGCGCAGGCCGGCGGAAATCAGGGCGTCCGCCGCCTCGTCCGCTTCCGTAACGGGGCTGTTGTCCGACTTGGATTTCACTTCGAAGTCGTCGGCGTCGTAGATCTCCATGATCTTGTCGCCAGCTTCGATTGCAAGCCGCCGAAGGACACCCATGAGCTTTTCGTAGTCCAAGTCCTGTTCCTTTCCGGGGATCTGCCATCGTGATTGAAAAAACCTTCGGTTCCCTTATGCTGTCGCGTCAAGGGAACGGCAAGATTTCCCTGCCAAAAAGCCACATTGAGCAGGCAAGGACACCTCATGTTTAACGTGCCCAGATCCGAAAGCGGCCTATCGAAGGCGGTTCGCATTTTCGAACTGATCTACCACGCCGCCGTGCATGACCTGCGCAAGAGCCACACGAATGCGCTGATGGGGCTCTTCATCAACGTGCTTCAGACCATGGTGCTGGTCGCGGTCTTCTACCTCATGTTCGCGATCATGGGCATGCGCAACTCGCAGATCCGCGGCGATTTCCTGCTCTACATCATGTCCGGCATCTTCATCTACATGACGCAGATCAAGAGCATGGGTTCGGTCGTCGGGGCCGAGGGCGCCGCCAGTCCGATGATGCAGCATGCGCCCATGTCGACCTTCATCTCGATCGTGAGCCACGCGCTCTCGGCGCTTTATATCCAGATCCTCTCCGTGGTTCTGGTCGTGTTTCTCTACGACATCGCTTTCAAGCCGGTCGAGATCTACAACATGACCGGGGTCTTCATGATGATCTTCCTCGCCTGGTTCTCGGGCGTGGCGATCGGGCTGTGTTTCTATGCGATCAAGCCCTGGATGCCGTCAGTCGCCTCTGTCGGCTCGACCATCTATGCCCGTGCCAACATGATCGCGTCCGGCAAGATGTTCGTGGCGAACACGGTGCCCTGGAACATCCTCGTCATGTTCACGTGGAACCCGCTTTTTCACATCATCGACCAGGCGCGCGGATTCATGTTCATCAACTACAATCCGCATTATTCCAACTGGCTCTATCCGCTGATCGTGTCCTCCGTCCTTCTCGTGCTGGGCTTCATGGGCGAAAGCTATACCCGCAAGCATGCGTCGCTGTCCTGGGGGGCCCGCGGCTAGATCAGTCCACGACGCGCAGGGTCAGGTTGATCCTGCCACCTTCGCGCAGAAGCGTGGACGAGCCGAACCTGATCCGGTCGACCCCGTGATGGGCGAGCCGCGCCTCGCCACCCAGGACGAGCACGTCGCCGGACCTGAGCCAGACCGATTTCGTCGGGCCACCGCGGTCGACGCCCCCGATCCGGAAAAGCCCGTCATCACCGAGCGAGATCGAAACCACCGGCTGGGTGAAGTCGGCCTCGTCGCGATCCTGATGCAAACCCATCCGCGCCCCTTCGCCGTAGAAATTGACAAGGCAGGCGTGCGGGCTGCGCGCTTCCGGCACGACCGCCTGCCAGACGGACAGGACGCTCTGCGGGATCGGGGGCCAGTCGACACCGGAGGGATGGCGCGGCTCATAGCGGTAGCCGTGACGCCGGTCGGAATACCACCCATAGCGCCCGGCGCTGGTCATGCGGACCGACATCGGCCTACCGAAGCGCGTTTCGGGCGAGAAAAGCGGCGCTGCGGATACCAGCCGCCGGAGGTCTTCGACCATCTCGCTCTGGGCCGCCATGTCCAGAAAGCCGGGCCAAAGCGTCGCGCCCCCGATATCGACCCGCGTATGTTCGGGCAGGGATTTGTCGTTCATCTCCGAAACCTTGAAAATGACTCGATTTCTCGGCGCAAAACGCGCTTTTCAACGCCTTGCAGGCCCCATTTCCCCTCCTTATATACGCCCAGACGCCAGAAGGGGATCAGCCCTGACGGCTCACCCTATGGGATCGGGCGAAGGTGCCTTCGGGGCCGACGCCCAGCACATCGCCAAAGAGAGGAAAATGAGCATGGGTAAAGTCATTGGTATCGACCTGGGGACCACCAACTCCTGTGTCGCCATCATGGACGGCTCGCAGCCGCGAGTCATCGAGAACTCCGAAGGTGCGCGCACGACGCCGTCGATCGTCGCCTTCAAGGACGGGGAACGCCTCGTCGGTCAGTCGGCCAAACGGCAGGCTGTCACCAACCCCGACAACACCGTCTTCGCCGTGAAGCGCCTCATCGGTCGTCGCGTGGGCGACCCGGCCGTCGAGAAGGACAAGAAGCTTGTCCCCTACAACATCGTGGATGGCGGCAACGGCGACGCCTGGGTCGAAGCGCAGGGTGAGAAATATTCCCCTTCGCAGATCTCGGCCTTCATCCTCGGCAAGATGAAAGAGACCGCCGAAAGCTATCTGGGCGAAAAAGTCGAGCAGGCCGTCATCACCGTGCCCGCCTACTTCAACGACGCCCAGCGCCAGGCGACGAAAGACGCGGGCAAGATCGCCGGTCTCGAAGTGCTGCGGATCATCAACGAACCGACCGCTGCTGCGCTGGCCTATGGCCTCGACAAGAAAGAATCGAAAACCATCGCGGTCTATGACCTTGGCGGCGGGACCTTCGACGTCACGATCCTCGAGATCGACGATGGCCTCTTCGAAGTGAAATCGACCAACGGGGATACGTTCCTTGGCGGCGAAGACTTTGACATGCGGATCGTCAACTACCTTGCTGACGAGTTCAAAAAGGAAAACAACGTCGACCTGACGAAGGACAAGATGGCCCTTCAGCGTCTCAAAGAGGCCGCCGAGAAAGCCAAGATCGAACTGTCCTCGTCCAGCCAGACCGAGATCAACCAGCCCTTCATCTCGATGGGCTCGGACGGTCAGCCGCTGCACATGGTCATGAAGCTGACCCGGGCGAAGCTCGAAAGCCTTGTCGGTGACCTGATCAAGAACTCGCTGAAGCCCTGTCAGGCTGCTCTGAAGGACGCGGGCGTGTCGAAGGACGAGATCGACGAGGTCATCCTCGTCGGTGGTCAGACCCGTATGCCGAAAGTCATCGAAGAGGTGACGAAGTTCTTCGGGAAGGAGCCGCACAAGGGTGTGAACCCGGACGAAGTCGTCGCGATGGGCGCCGCCATTCAGGCCGGTGTTCTGCAAGGTGACGTGAAGGACGTTGTCCTTCTCGACGTGACCCCGCTGTCGCTCGGTATCGAAACGCTGGGTGGCGTGTTCACCCGTCTGATCGACCGCAACACGACGATCCCGACCAAGAAGTCGCAGGTCTTCTCGACCGCCGAGGACAACCAGAACGCGGTCACCATCCGCGTCTTCCAGGGCGAACGGGAAATGGCGGCGGACAACAAGATGCTCGGCCAGTTCAATCTGGAGGACATCCCGCCCGCACCCCGCGGCATGCCGCAGATCGAAGTGACCTTCGACATCGACGCCAACGGCATCGTGTCGGTTCAGGCCAAGGACAAGGGCACCGGCAAGGAGCACCGGATCACGATCCAGGCTTCCGGCGGTCTCTCGGACGAGGACATCGACCGCATGGTGCGCGACGCCGAGGAGAACGCGGATGCCGACAAGCAGCGCCGGGAACTCGTCGAAGCCAAGAACCAGGCCGAAAGCCTTATCCATTCGACCGAGAAGGCCATCGAAGAGCATGGTGACAAGGTCGATCCGACCACGGTCGAGGCGATCGAACTGGCCATCGCGGCGCTCAAGGACGAGCTTGAAGGCGACAACGCCGACAAGATCAAGTCGGGCATCCAGAACGTGACCGAAGCCTCGATGAAGCTTGGCGAAGCCATCTACAAGGCCTCGCAGGCGGATGAGGACGGCGACGTGGACAGCGGCCCCCGTAGCGCGGACATGGACGACGATATCGTCGATGCCGACTTCGAGGACCTCGACAACGACAAGCGGTCGTAATCCAGAATGACGACGTGGGGCCGGTCCGTTTCGCCGGGCCGGCCCTGCGCGTTCCCAAAGGGGGACTGACCGAATGTCGAAACGCGATTACTATGACGTGTTGGGGACTTCCAAGGGTGCCTCGCCCGAGGAAATCAAGAAGGCTTATCGCGCCAAGGCGAAAGAGCTTCACCCTGACCGTAACGCCGACAATCCCGACGCCGAAAGCCTGTTCAAAGAGGTGAACGAGGCCTACGACGTGCTCAAGGACGCCGACAAGAAAGCGGCCTATGACCGCTTTGGCCATGCGGCTTTCGAAGGCGGCATGGGCGGTGGCCCGCGCCCCGGTGGCCCGGGCGGCTTCCAGGGTCAGGGCGACTTCGCGAGCGCCTTCTCGGACGTCTTTGATGATCTCTTCGGTGATTTCATGGGCGGACGCGGCGGCGCTGGCCGGTCGCGGGCGACCCGGGGATCCGATCTTCGTTACAACCTGCGGGTTTCGCTCGAAGATGCCTATCGCGGGCTACAGAAGACGATCAACGTGCCAACCTCCGTGCCTTGCACCACCTGCACGGGCACCGGGGCCGAAGGCGGGGCCGAACCGACGACCTGTCCGACCTGTTCCGGTCTGGGCAAGGTCCGTGCGCAGCAAGGGTTCTTCACCGTCGAGCGCACCTGCCCGACCTGTAACGGCGTGGGCCAGATGATCAAGAACCCCTGCAAGGCCTGTGGCGGCGCGGGACGGGTCGAGAAGGAACGTGCCCTGTCGGTCAACATCCCGGCAGGCGTCGAAACCGGCACCCGGATCCGGCTGGCCGGCGAGGGCGAAGCCGGGCTTCGCGGCGGGCCAGCGGGCGACCTTTATATCTTCATCCAGGTCGCGGATCATCCGCTCTTTGAACGCGACGGCGTGAGCCTTCACTGCCGCGTTCCGGTGAGCATGACCTCGGCGGCGATGGGCGGCGACATCGAAGTGCCCACCATCGACGGCGGCCGGTCACGGGTAAAGATCCCGGCGGGGTCGCAATCCGGTCGCCAGATGCGTCTGCGGGGCAAGGGCATGCCGGCCCTTCGGGGCGGCGGTTATGGTGACATGTTCATCGAGCTTGCCGTGGAAACGCCGGTCAACCTGACCTCCAGGCAGAAGGACCTTCTGCGCGAGTTCGAGAAGCTCTCGGAAGAGAACAACCCGGAAAGCTCGTCGTTCTTCTCGAAGGTGAAGAGCTTTTGGGACGGGATGAAAGGCTAAGCGCGTTAACCGTGCGCTAACCGACTCGGGGCAGGTTCGGGGTATGACCCAGCCTGCCCCTTCCTTTGGTGAACGCCCCCTCTCGCTGTTCGATCTCGACGAAGCGCGGCCCGTGTCCGGCGCGCCGCAACCCTCCTATATCAGGGACCACCGCAAGCGGCTGCGCGACCGGTTCATGGCGGGCGGTGCGGCGGCCCTGCCCGACTACGAGCTCTTGGAACTCGTGCTGTTTCGCGCGATCCCGCGGCAGGATGTGAAACCGCTGGCGCGCGCGCTGCTGGACCGGTTCGGCGATTTCAACGGCGTGTTGTCCGCACCGGCCACCCGGCTTCTGGAAATCGGCGGCGTGGGAGAAGCCGTCATTCAGGAACTGAAGATCGTGGAGGCCGCGGCGCACCGGCTGTCGCGCGCACGGGTGATGCACCGTCCGATCATTTCCTCCTGGGATGCGCTGCTCGACTATTGCCGCACGACCATGGCCCATCGCGAGACCGAACAATTCCGGGTGCTCTACCTCGATCGGAAAAACGTCCTCATGGGGGACGAGGAACAATCGCGCGGCACGGTGAACCATGTGCCGGTCTATCCACGCGAGGTGGTCAAGCGGGCGCTCGAACTCAATGCTTCGGCCATGATCCTCGTGCACAACCATCCGTCGGGCGATCCGACGCCGTCGCAGGACGACATCACCATGACCGCCCGCATTCGCGATGCAGCTGGCGCGATGGACATCACGCTTCACGACCACCTCATCATAGGCAAGGAACGCGAGGTCAGCTTTCGTGCAGATGGCTACCTGTAATTCGACGTCGATCTACCGAACCCAGACCTCGACACGACGATTGATCCGGCGCCCCCAATCAGTGTCGTCGCACGCCATGGGAAGGGCTTCACCGAAGGCGTCGACCGAGATCTCCGTTCGGTCCCGATCAAACGTTTCGGCGGTCTGCAAGACGGCAGCCTGAACCGCTTCCGCCCGGCGCTGGGCCAGTCGGCGGTTGAGCGATGCGTCCCCCTGTCCGTCCGAGAAGCCGACGAAGATCAGAGAGCGTCCTTCGAACATGCCCGTCTCCAGTGCATCGGCGAGCAGGCCGACGTTCGAACGGGACGGGCCATCCAGGGCGGTCGATCCCCCTTCGAAGCGATAGGTGAGCGTCAGTCGTTGGCTGTCCGTCATGAGCGCGACGAGGCGCTGCAATTCCTCGAGCGAAACCTCGGGCCCGGCCTGCGCGATCGCGTTGGCCAGCCTGGTCCCCTGAACGGCCAGGGGCACTTCGCTGATGCCCTGATCGACGAGCCCGACGCGCTGCACGACGCGCTGCGCGCTTTCCGTGCGCAGGTAGCGCAGGAAATCCCGCCCGATCTTCGGCAACCGGATGGCGGGCTGATACAAGAACACCGGCGCGGCGAGGGGGTAGTCGCCCGCCTTGACCGAGAGTTGCGAAGCGGAGACCTCGAATGCGCAATCGCCCGTCAGGGTGATGGCCTCGGTCATGCCTTGGGCAGACATGCTGGCGATCCCGATGCCGAAAGGGTCGTCTTCCACGGCAAGCGTCACGCCGTCGTTCGAGGCCTTGGTCAAGACGCGCTCACTCAGGGTGCGGCCCTGTGCCTTGACGACGGTCCGGTCGAAGACCATGCCGTACCCCGCGTTCGGATCCCGCAAGTAGAGCGTGACCGGCGCGTCTTCGCCGCCGACGTCGGACCAGCGGTCGAAGGTGCCTTCGTAGAGGTGCGAAACGGCTTCAAGGTCCAAACGGCGCACCGGATTGTCAGGGTTCACGATGGGAACGAGCGCGTCCAGCGCGACGACGCGGCTTTGGCGGACCGAGAAAAGATCGCCCAGCCCGGCGTCCCGCGCCATCAACCGCTCCTGCCGGGTCGGTTCCCGGAGCGATAAGGCAAGGTCCGCAGCTTCCGTGATCAGGTCGGCAAAGCCTTCCTGCGAGGTTGCAAGCCGAAGGGTGAAGCGGGCCGCCGGGGTCGTCCCGTCCACTTCGTAGAGCGTATAGAGCAGCCCGACACCCGGCAGTTCCTCACGGGTGACGGCGTATCCCTCGGCAAGACCGAAGGCTTCCAGCAGCGCAGGCATGAGGACAGAGCCGGGCGCTTCCGCGCCCGAGATGACGATGTCGGCGGTATAGGACGTCAGGTTGGGACAACCGGGGCCTTCGCAGTTCACGCCAGAGCCATCGACGGTCAGCACGCCATAGTTCGTGTCGATCCGATAAAATTCGCCATCGAAGCCGATGAGATAGCCGGAGATCTCCATCGAGCCGTCACGTGATGTGAGAGTGACGTCCTGGGCCAGGGCCCATGAGGCACCGATAAGTGTGAAAAGTGCGGCAGAGACTGCCGCACGAAGCATTTTCATCGGCCCTGTCCCGCCCCGACTATCGCACTCAGTTGCGCGCGATAGTCAGCTCTTCGGGAAGGTTTTTCAACACGAGATATTCTCCGATAGCCTCGCATCCGGGCACGACCATGCCGACGTCGACCTCCGTCGCGGTGCCGGTGAGGGTCGAGCGGATGTAATGCCCGCTGATCATCGTTCCGCAGGTGTCTTCGGTCACCTGTGCCTCGATCGAAATGGAGGGCGCGATCATCAAGGACGCCGGGTAGGTATAGATATCGGCGGCATAGCCCCCAGCCACGGATCCGAGCAGGGTCAGGAACCCTCCTTCGCCCTGTGTGGCCGTTTCCGGCGCGCGCGGCGCTTCGGCCCAGACGTGGCCGGGCTCGCCATAGGCGGCGCCATCTTCGAGCGCGTGGAGCTGCAACCCGGTGCCACCCTGCCAGACTAGAGCGACGCGGTCGAATTGGGTCAGATCCGGCACGGTCGCCAAGCTGTCGAGGGTGTCCTCTCCGATTTGCGCGTTGATCATGGCCGGGGATGTGAGCGCCGGGATCATGACCGTCAGAGCGCCGTCTTCATCGAGGGCCTCAGTGAAGCTCAGGCCATCGTGGGAAAACTCGACGGTCGCCTCAGCGTGGCAGGGCGCCGTCAGCGACACCGCCACCAAGGCACCCGGCACCGCCACCGACGTCATCGCCATGTCACAAGTGTCATCCGGCGTCACCTCGGTTTCGCCCATGGCAGGCGGCAATGTTTCGACGGCCTCGTCTTCGAAGCCGCTCAGGGCGTCCATCTTGTCGGCGCGCATGACTTCGATGTCTGCGACGGGCGCGGGTTCAACGAAGGCAAGCTCGACCGGCGTTTCAGCTTCAGTCTCGGTGGATCCGCCGGCGACGACCGCGGCTTCCTCGGCAAGAATGCCGGGCGTCACTTCATTAACCTCAGCCACCAAGGCGGGTGCAACAACTGCTTCCGTCGCCCCGAAGCCGGTTATGTTCGCGACGGCTGGCGCGGGCGGGACCTCGGCCGAGGCCTGTTCCATGGGGGCATTGACGGCCACGGTTGGCTGGCCGGTCGTCCGCTGCATGACATGGCCGGCCGCAAGCGCAACAACGAGCGCGCCGGCCGCCGTATAGACACGTTTCTTGTCCACTTTCGTGGAAATCTCGGAGATCTTCGCAAGCATGGTACGGTCCTTTACCCGTAGTTCGAGTGCAAGCTGACTCACCAATACGCCGATGGAATGAAGAGAAGGTGACTGGAAATGGGCCATTTTGGACGGAATGGTCCAAGCCAGCCTACCGTTCGAGGAGCCTCATCGCGCGCGACGCAAATACACGTAGTAGGCCCCGCGACCCCCGTGTTTCAGATGCGATTCCGTGATCTGGAGCACATGGGAGGACAGCGGCGGCAGGTTCAGCCAATGGGGCACCTGATGGCGAAGAACGCCAAGACGCTCTGGGATCGGCCCGGTGGACTCCCGCGCCTTGCCTTTGCCGGTAATGACGAGCACGAGGCGTCGGCCATCGGCGACGCTCTCGAGGACAAACCGCACGAGGGCGGGATGCGCCTGGGCGAGCGTAAGGCCGTGAAGGTCGATCCGCGCTTCGGGCGTGAGTTTACCCTTCTTCATCTTGCCGAACCGCTTCTTGTCCATGGCGACAGGCGATTTGGCAACGTCGTCCTCGATCGACGGGCTCAGGTCATGGGGTGGGGTTGTCGCGGTCACAGCCTGGCCGACCTTGAACCGTTTCAGGGGCGGTTTGGGCGGTGTCTTCGGCCTTGCGGACGGGTCGAGGGCCTCGGGCAATTCGGGCCGCGTCGGGTGTAAGGGCGTCGTCCGCTCGGCCACGCGGTCCCAAAGCGCGCGCTCTTCGGGCGAAAGATGCCGGGGTTTCCTTGTCATTATTCTTCGGGAACCAGGGCATAGGCCCGCTGAATGGGAAGCAGCACGAACATGCGTCCCGGATCCTTGATGGTTCCCGCCTCGCGCCCGGCCTCTTCGCCGGTTCCCCAGAAGATATCGGCCCGTTGCGCACCCTTGATCCTGCTCCCCACATCCTGCGCGACCATGAGCCGGTTGAAGGGTTCCCGACCGCCTTTCTCGATCCAGACCGGCGCACCGAGCGGCGTATAGACGGGATCGACCGCGATGGTGCGCTGCGCCGTAATCGACCGGTTCATCGCGCCAACGGGTCCCCGATAGGGCGGAAGATGGGCGATCTCGGTGAAGAATACGTAGGACGGATTGTGCGACAGGAGGTCGCGGCCTTCGAGGGGGTTCGACCGCACCCAGTTCTTGATGACCGCGGCCGAGACCTGATGCTGGTCATAGATCCCGCGTCGAACCAGTTCGTCGCCCAGAGACTGGAACCGGTGCCCGTTGGAGCCGCCAAACCCCAGACGCAAGACCGAGCCATCTGTCAGACGGATGCGGCCCGATCCCTGTATCTGAAGGAATTGCAGGTCGACCGGGTCCTCGACCCAGGCCAGCTCAAGCCCGCGGCCCGCGAGCACGCCGTCTTCTTCGATCTCGCGCCGGGAATAGCTGGCCGCACCGGAGGCGATTTCCGGCGGGCGGCGATAGACGGGCACGCGGAAGCGGGGGGTGGGACGCTCGCTTCCGGTGATCTCCGGCTCGAAATAGGCCGTGAACAGTCCCGGCGCGCCGTCTTCGATCAGGACGGGACGAAAGAAGAGCTCGAAGAAACTGCGCGCGGTGCCACTGTATTCATGCGCCAGGGAACAGACGGGATACCACTGCGGATCGTCGAGGAGCTGGCAGGTTTCGATGAATGTCTCCATCGCCGCGACATGATCGTCGTTGTCCCAGCCGACGAGCGCCTGAAACGGAACAATCCGCATGTCGGCTTCATCGAGAGAGGCAAGAGTGGGCAAGGGAAACATGGCCCCGATAAGAGCCATGCCAAAGGCAAGGGCGCGAAAGCCCCCCACCTCAGCCGCCCGTCGCGACCAGCGTCCAGTTCGGGTTGTCGGAACCCATGATGCGCGCGAAGGTCCAGACGTCCTTCTGTTTCTTCGCTTCTTTCGGGTTGCCTTCGACAATCTCGCCCGACTTGTCCCGCACGACCGAGTTCAGTTCACCGACGAAGCGGATCGTGATCTCGCCTTCGCGGGTATCATCGTCGAACTCGGCCTCGACCAGCTTCATCTCGCGCACGCCAAGGAAATTGGCATCGATCTTGAGCCCGCGTGTCTCCCGATCCTCGACCACGGCAGCGAAGCTTTCATAGACGTCTTCGGACAGGAACGGCTGGATCCTCGCGATGTCGCCGTTTTCGAAGGCCATGAGGATCATCTCATAGGCGCCCCGGGCACCCGACAGGAACTCGCCCACGGCAAAGCTCGGCTCGGCCGCCTTCATCTTGCCCAGCGCCTCGACACTGGCCGGGTCGTCGGTGTGGTCCGCGATGTCGTGATCCGGCCCGCCTTCGATCACTTCGAATTTGCCCCGGTTCGTGACGGTTTCGGTCTCGTTGCGTGTAACGACCGGTTTTTCGAACCCTTCGCGAGTCCCAAGCACGTCGCGCAGACGCAGGATCAGAAAGATCGCGATGGCGGCAAGAACGATCAACTGGATGATCGGAGAAGACATGGGCACCTCGTTTTCAGTGTCGCGGTTTGAAACCCGCGGGTCTGGACCATATGTAGGCGCTGGGTGGGGCCAAGTCCACTGGCCCACAGACACGATCAGGCTGACGTGAAAGGAAGGCCAATGCCCCTGCTTCTTTTGTTCATCGCGATCCCCCTGATCGAGATCGGCCTCTTCATCCAGATCGGCGGTCTGATCGGGCTCTGGCCGACATTGCTCATCGTTCTGGTGACGGCGATCATCGGGTCCTACCTTGTGAGACAACAGGGTCTCTTGGCCCTCAACCAGGTGGCGGACAGCTTCAACCAGCTACGCAATCCGGCAGAGCCCATGGCGCATGGCGCGATGATCCTCTTTGCCGGCGCGCTGCTTCTGACGCCTGGCTTCTTCACCGATACCGTCGGGTTCCTGCTCCTCGTGCCCGGTATCCGTGGCTGGGCCTTCCGCGAAATGCGCAAGCGGGTGAAAGTTCAGTCGAGCTTTACCGTTCACAGCACGATGCGCGGTTCGGACGGCCGTGGTCGGCCCTCGCAGGACGACGGGGTGATCGACGGGGAATTCGAGGACGTCACGCCGGACAAACGCCCGACCCATCAGGTGCAGAAGGGTCCGTCAGGCTGGACCAAACACTGACAGCTTGTGATCGGAAAGATAGATCCGAAGCCATGGCGTGAACCGCTCCGGGTGGTCGGCCACTTCGGCTTCGAGGGCGGCGAGCGGCGCCCAGCGGATCGCGCCGACTTCGTCCGGGTCGGGTGTCACAAGCGGTCGGTCCCTGGTCTGGACAAGGAAGAGATCGACGACTTCATGCTCGACCATGCCACCGCCGACATCGGCGCGGTATTCGATCTGGTCCCGCCAGACCGGCGTGACGCCCGTGATCCCCAACTCCTCATCCAGCCGGCGGTTCGCGCAGTCCAAAGGCGCCTCGCCCCAACGCGGATGGGTGCAGCAGGTATTGGCCCAAAGCCCCGGCGTATGGTATTTGCCGGCCGCCCTTTGCTGGATCAGGATCTCGTCGTCATGGACGAGAAAAACCGAGACCGCACGGTGCCTCAACCCATCGAGATGGGCCTTCAGTTTCTCGACGGGCGCGAGGTCGCCATCCACCCAGGCAGGGATCAGTTCAATCATATGTCGCTGATAACGGCTGGTTGAAATTTAGAAAAGGGTTGGCGTTGAGGCTTGGCCGGCTTCCTGATAGAAACCGTCGACCTTAGATTTTTGGGAGTTACGAAATGGCTGATGAAGCGAAGGCACCGATCGGCGCCACGCCGCAGCAGAACGGGATCGTGATGCGCATTCTCGGACAATACATCCGCGACATGTCATTCGAGAACATTCTGGTTCAGAAGGGCGTGCAGGGCGAGATTCAACCCGATCTGACGGTCGAAGTCGCGCTGGATGCCAAGAAACGCACGGTCGAACATCAGTACGAGGTGCTCACCAAGTACAAGGTGACGTCGAAGGCCAAGGACTCCGGTGCCGAACTGTTCATTCTGGAGCTCGAATATGCCGGTCTGTTCCATATCGAGAACGTCCCCGAAGACCAGATGCACCCTTTCCTTCTGATCGAATGCCCGCGCCAGCTTTTCCCCTTCGCACGCCGGATCGTGTCGGACGTGACCCGGGACGGGGGCTTCCCGCCTGTCAACCTCGACAACGTCGACTTCGTGGCGATCTACCGCAACGAGGTCGCCCGTCGTCAGCAGGCCCAGGCGGCGCAAGCCCAGCCAAACTGAGCCAGTCGGACATTTGAAAAGCGCGGTCCTCTGGGCCGCGTTTTTTCGTGAGGCGCGCGTTTCAGGATTCCGGGATTCCGGAATCTCGGTATCTTCTAACCAACGGGCCTCAATGAAGAAAACTGCCCTGCGCTAACGCCAAGGGTTAATTCGCCGCGAACCGCTTCCAGATCGCGTTCTCGCCCAGTTTCGCCACGAAGGCATCATGGGCAGCACGCTCTTCGTCGGTCAGCCGCGAAGGCAGGGCCGTGGGCCGGGGGCGCGGGCGCCAGTCGTCACCCGCCACACGGGTCTCGGTCTGTTTCTCTCCGCCGCCCAGCACGAGATCCGGCTGACGGCCCCCGATCAGCTCGAGATAAACGTCCGCCAGGATCTCGCTGTCGAGCAAGGCCCCGTGCAGGGTCCGATGCGCATTGTCGATCCCGAACCGGCGGCACAGGGCATCAAGCGAGTTCCCGGCCCCGGGATACTTCTTGCGCGCGATCAGAAGCGTGTCGATCGCACGATCCATGGGGATCTGCGGTTTCATACACCATCCGAGTTCCGCGTTCAGGAAAGGAATATCGAAGCCCGCGTTGTGGATGATGAGTTTGTCGGTCCCGATGAAGTCGAGAAAGCTCTGCGCGATCTCCTTGAAGGTGGGAAAGTCGCGCAGGAATTCGGCCGAGAGCCCGTGCACGGCAAAGGCGCCTTCGGGCATGTCGCGTTCGGGGTTGATGTATTGGTGAAAGGTCTTTCCGGTCGGCATATGGTTGATCAGTTCGACGCAACCGATTTCGACCATCCGGTCCCCGGTCTTCGGATCGAAGCCAGTGGTTTCCGTGTCCATGACGATTTCACGCATTCAGCTTCTCCCGTATGTCCGACAGCACGCACCGCACTGCCTGTCGCGCGTTCTCCAACGACAGCGTCTCGATGATGTAATCCGCATGTCCGCGTTTCACAGCATCCGGCATCTGCTTGGCAAGGATCGTCGCGAAGGTTGCCTCATCCATGGTGCCACGCGCAAGGACCCGCTCCCGTTGGACATCGGCGGGCGCGGTCACGACGACGACCGCATCCACGGCCCTCTGACCCCCGCCTTCGAGCAGAAGGGGAATGTCGAGGAGCACGATATCGGCATCCGTCCCGGCAAGGAATGCTGCACGATCGGCGGCCACGAGAGGATGGACGATGGCTTCGATCTGTTTCAGAGCGGTCGGATCGGAACGGATCCAGTCCTTCAACTGCTCCCGGCTGATCGCACCGTCTTCGACGACAGTGGGATTCAAAGCCGCCAAGGGGCCGACAGCCGCACCGCCTTTGGCATAAAGCCGATGCACGGCCGCATCGGCATCCCAAACGGGCACGCCTTCGTCCGCGAACATCATCGCGGTTGTCGATTTTCCCATGCCGATGGAGCCTGTGAGCCCGATCACGAAACTCATCCGATGGCCGCCTGTCTTGCCGCCTCGTCAAGCGGGGGTCGGATGCCGAACCATCGCTCGAAACTGGGCGCCGCCTGACAAAGCATCATCCCAACCCCATCGGCGAGATAGGCGCCATACGTCGCTGCCTGGCGCAGAAATCTGGTGTCCGGCGGATCGACCACGAGGTCCGAGGCCACCGCACCGGGCAGCAACCCGTCCATCGGCACGCGAAACTCGGACTGGCCAACGGCGCCAAGGGGCGTCGCATTGACGACGAGCGAGGCGCCGTCCGAGATATTGCCCGCCTTCAGCCAATCGTGCACCTCGATCCTCGTGCCGAACTCGGAGCGAAGGTTTTCGGCACGGGGGCGTGTGCGCGACGTGAGCCGGATGTGTTCGACGCCGATTTCGAGCAGCGCGGCGATGATCACCCGAGCCGCGCGCCCCGATCCGAACACGGCCGCCGGCCCGGATTTCGGGTTCCAGTTCGGCACCGTCTGGCGAATGTTTTCGATGAAGCCATACCCATCCGTATTGTCGGCATGGATCTTGCCGTCCTTGCGGAAGATGATCGTATTCGCCGCCGACATGAGCGCGGCGCGGTCCGTGATGATGTCGGCGTGATCCAGAACGCGTTTCTGGAAAGTGGCACTGACATGAAGACCGGCAAATCCCGCCTTCGGCAGGGCCGAGATGACCTCGCCGATGTCGTCGCCCTCGACTTCGAGCGGCAGGTAGCGCCCCAGGGTGCCCGTGGCGGCCAGCCAATATTCGAAGAGCGCCGGCAAACGGCTCGTTTCACCCGGAGCAAGAAGAACGGCGGCGACCGGCGGCCCGGATCGGTTCATATGGTCAACTCCCCTCGGACAATGAGATAGGAGATGAGCTCGGTTAGCGGCAACCCCAGAACGTTGAAGTAGTCACCAGTGACCTGACTGAAAAGGCGCACGCCCTCTTCCTCGAGTTTGTAAGCGCCGACGGAATGGCGGATGCTGTCCCAGTTTCGCTCGACATAGTCCTCGATATATCCCGGCGACAGCACCCTCATCTGCATGCGAACGACGCCCACATGCCGCCAGACAGGTTCCGACCCGGTATAGATCACCGCCGCCGAGAGGAGCCGATGCGTTTTACCAGACAAGGTGGCAAGCTGATTGCGGGCTTCTTCCGGCGTTTCCGGCTTGGACAGGATCCTGCCGTCCACTTCCGCGACCTGATCGCAACCGAGGACGAGTGCCTCCGGGGCCTTGGACCCAACCTTGCGCGCCTTGTATTCGGCCAAGGCGTCCGCAATGTCCCGAAGGGAGGCGCCTTCGGCCTCCAGCCCGGCCCGGATCGCGGCCTCGTCGATCCGGGCGATCTGAACCTCATGGGCAATTCCGGCGTTGGTCAGAAGCTGCGACCGGATCTGAGAACCAGACGCGAGGATGAACCGCATGTGGGGAACCTTGTGGACAGTCACGTTATGTTCCGACTTATGCGATTGTGGGTGACAGCGTGTAAATCCCGCCTGCCGAGAAAGGCGCGGGTTCTTGCCCATTTCGCGCCGCTTCCGTCGTCACGGGAAAACCAGATCACGGGGGCATGTGGACAGTCCATTTGACATCCGTTCATGCCCAAGCTTATCCACAGTCCGGTGTCATTTTAAGCACTTGATAAGACTGTGTTTTATGGAAATCCTTATCCGGGATATCGAGATTGTCCCATATCGTGTATCGAACGGGATAAGCCCAAGGACAAAACGGTAATCCCCAGTATCCACAGGCCCTACAAACTCTTCAATCTTCTTTTCTTTCTTTATTATTTTAAGAAGGGTGTCCTGCCGGCACCGCGCGGCAAGGCAAAGAAGCCAGTCAAGGCTGACAAGGTTGACTCAACGGATACCCTTGCCTATACCCCGCAGCCAATGGGCCGTCCGGCCCTGCGTTTCCCATTCATGACAGGACTGAACGGCTGACCGCTCCGTCCACTGGTGACTTCAATGACCGAACGACTGAACCTTGCGGACCTCAAGGCGCAAAGCCCGAAGGACCTTCTCGCTCTGGCCGAGGAGCTTGAGATCGAGAACGCCTCGACGATGCGCAAGGGCGAGATGATGTTCCAGATCCTTTCTGCGCGGGCAGAGGATGGATGGGACATCGGCGGCGATGGTGTGCTGGAGGTTCTTCAGGACGGGTTCGGTTTCCTGCGCTCGCCGGAAGCGAACTATCTGCCGGGTCCGGATGACATCTACATGTCGCCCGATATGATCCGGAAGCATTCGCTGCGCACCGGCGACACCGTGGAAGGGATCATCGCCGCGCCTGGCGAGAACGAGAATTACTTCGCGATTACCTTGGTGGAGAAGATCAACTTCACCGATCCGGAAATCGCGCGTCACAAGGTCGCGTTCGACAACCTGACCCCGCTGCATCCGGACGAACGGCTCAAGATGGAGCTGGACGATCCGACGGTCAAAGATCGATCCGCCCGGATCATCGATCTGGTTGCCCCGATCGGCAAGGGACAGCGGTCGCTGATCGTTGCACCGCCCCGAACGGGTAAGACCGTTCTCATGCAGAACATCGCCCACTCGATTTCGGTCAATCACCCCGAGGTCTATCTCATCGTTCTCCTGATCGACGAGCGGCCAGAGGAAGTCACCGACATGCGCCGGTCCGTGAAAGGTGAAGTCGTTGCCTCGACCTTCGACGAACCCGCGACGCGCCACGTGGCCGTGTCCGAAATGGTGATCGAGAAGGCGAAGCGTCTTGTCGAACACAAGCGGGACGTAGTGATCCTGCTCGACTCGATCACACGCCTGGGCCGCGCGTTCAACACCGTTGTGCCCTCGTCGGGCAAGGTGCTGACCGGTGGTGTGGACGCGAATGCGCTCCAGCGCCCCAAGCGGTTCTTCGGTGCTGCTCGGAATATCGAAGAGGGCGGATCGCTGACCATCATCGCGACGGCGTTGATCGACACCGGGTCGCGCATGGACGAGGTCATCTTCGAAGAATTCAAGGGCACCGGTAACTCGGAACTGGTGCTGGATCGCAAGGTCTCGGACAAGCGGATCTTCCCGGCCATCGACATCCTCAAGTCCGGCACCCGGAAAGAGGAGCTGCTGGTGGATCCGAAGGACCTGCAAAAGACCTATGTCCTGCGCCGCATCCTGAACCCGATGGGCACCACGGATGCCATCGAGTTCCTGATCTCGAAACTCAAACAAACCAAGTCGAACGGCGAGTTCTTCGATTCGATGAATGCCTGATTTCTGTTTTAAAACAGAAGGTTAGATATGGATACGATCTTTGCTCTGGCCTCGGCACGGGGTAAGGCTGGCGTCGCGGTGGTCCGGATTTCCGGGCCATCTGCTTTTGTGGCCGGTCGCGTGCTTGCGGGGTCGTTGCCGGAACCGCGGCGGTCGGCCTTGCGTGTGCTGCGTGGCGCCAGCGGACCTATCGACGAGGCGCTGGTCCTGACGTTCGAGGCGGGGCATAGCTTTACCGGCGAGGACGTCGTCGAGTTCCAGGTGCACGGGTCAGTGGCTGTCGCCAACGCGCTTTTGTCCGAGCTTGGCCGCCAGCCTGATCTGCGGCTGGCCGAACCGGGGGAGTTTACGCGCCGTGCGCTTGAGAACGAACGCCTCGATCTGGCGCAGGTCGAGGGGCTGGCTGATCTCATCGAATCCGAGACCGAGGCGCAGCGAGTTCAGGCGCTGCGCGTTCTGTCCGGGGCTCTTGGGCAAAAGGCCGAGGCCTGGCGGACCGATCTGATCCGGGCGGCGGCGCTGCTCGAGGCGACGATAGACTTCGCCGACGAGGATGTGCCGGTGGACGTGTCGCCCGAGGTGCTCGACCTGATCGACAGGACGATGGCGTCGCTGGACAACGAAGTTGCCGGATCGCGAATTTCCGAACGCATCCGCGACGGCTTTGAGGTGGCAATCGTGGGCGCGCCGAACGCTGGTAAATCGACCTTGCTCAATGCTCTGGCGGGGCGCGAGGCGGCGATTACTTCCGAGGTCGCCGGCACGACGCGGGACGTGATCGAGGTGCGGATGGAGCTTGCCGGGCTGCCGGTCACGATGCTCGACACGGCGGGTCTGCGCGAGACGGATGATGTGGTGGAACGGCTCGGGGTGGAGAGGGCGCGGACCCGGGCCCTCGCCGCTGATCTTCGCATATTCCTGCTGTCGGGCGATCCGCTGGATTTCGATCCGCTAGACGGGGACATCGTTGTCGAGGGCAAGGCGGACATCACGGGGCGGGGCGTGTCGGGCAAGACGGGCGAAGGCATCGACTACCTTGTCGAGCAGGTCGCAGCGGTTCTATCGGAACGCGCGAGCCATGCCGGAACGGCGATCCGCGCCCGGCATCGTTTTGCCATGACTCACGCGCGTGAGGCTTTGGAAACCGCTCGAATCGAGGTAGAGAGCGGATCCGAAAGAAGCGAATTGGCGGCCGAGGAATTATGGTCCGCCATCCGCGCACTTGATTCGCTGGTCGGGCGGGTCGATGTAGAGATGATCCTCGACGAGATTTTCGCCAGCTTCTGTCTGGGCAAGTAACCGGCTGGGCAGGTAGGGCGCGGCTTTAACCATGGGAGTGTTTCACGTGAAACATTCATTCGATGTCATTGTGGTCGGCGGTGGCCATGCAGGTGCGGACGCCGGTTTGGCGTCGGCTCGTGTTGGTGCGCGGACCGCTCTGGTGACGCTGAAGCGCGGTGATCTGGGCGTCATGTCGTGCAATCCGGCGATTGGCGGACTTGGCAAGGGGCACCTCGTGCGCGAAGTCGATGCGCTGGATGGGGCGATGGGACGCGCCGCCGATATGGCAGGCATACAGTTCCGGTTACTCAATCGGTCCAAGGGTCCAGCGGTGCAGGGGCCACGGGCGCAGGCCGACCGGAAGCTCTATCGCGCAGCCATGGCGCAGATTGTGTCCGAGACCGAGAACCTGACGATTGTGGAAGGCGAGGCGACCGAGCTGCTCATGTCCGGGAACAGCGTGACCGGCCTGCGGCTGGCCGATGGCTCGGATCTGACCGCGCACGCGGTGGTTCTGACAACGGGGACCTTTCTTCGCGGAATCATCCATATCGGCGATCGCCATTTTTCGGGCGGCCGCATCGGCGACAAGCCCTCGGTCAAGCTGGCTGAACAGATCGACGGATTTGCCCTGCCGCTTGGCCGGTTGAAGACCGGGACACCGCCGAGGCTGGATGGCAAGACGATCAACTGGGACATCCTCGACGAGCAGCCCGGCGACGATGAGCCGGAAGTTTTCTCGTTCCTCAACAAGGCGCCGGTCGCGCGGCAGGTGTCCTGCGGGATCACGCATACGAACGAACGAACCCACGAGATCATTACCGCCAATCTCTCGCGGTCTGCGATGTATGGCGGGCACATTGACGGGGTTGGCCCGCGTTACTGTCCGTCGATCGAGGACAAGGTCGTGCGGTTCGCCGACAAGACGTCGCATCAGGTGTTCCTGGAGCCGGAAGGGTTGGACGACGACACGGTCTATCCCAACGGGATCTCGACGTCGCTCCCCGAGGATGTGCAAGAGGCTTATGTCCGGTCCATCTCGGGGCTCGAAGACGTTCGGATCCTTCAGCCGGGATATGCGATCGAATATGACTATGTGGATCCGCGCGCCTTGCGCCAGACGCTCGAGTTGCGGGACGTGCCGGGGCTATATCTTGCGGGCCAGATCAACGGGACCACAGGATATGAGGAAGCTGCTGCACAGGGGACCGTTGCGGGATTCAACGCTGCGCTGGCATCTCTGGGTCGCGATCCGCTGATCTTCTCGCGGTCCTCTTCGTATATCGGCGTGATGATCGACGACCTGATCACGCGTGGGGTGACCGAGCCCTACCGGATGTTTACGTCGCGTGCCGAGTTCCGTTTGTCGCTTCGTGCCGACAATGCCGACCAACGGCTGACCCCTGTCGGAATCGAGATCGGGGCTGTATCGGAGCGGCGGCGTCGCGCCTTTGAGGGTAAGATGGAACGCTTGGCCCAGGCGACCGAGGCACTGTCGGACCGAACCTATACGCCGCAGCAAGTGAACGCGGTGGGCGGCCAAGTGCGGGAGGACGGGACGCGGCGCTCGGCCTACGACCTGCTTTCGATCCCGGGCATGACGTTTGACCGTGTCTGGCAGCTTGATGACAGTTTTTCGGACATTGATGCCGAAACGCGGGCACAGGTCTCGAAGGACGCGCTTTACGCCAAATACATTGAGCGTCAGAAACGCGAAGTCGAAGCGATGCAGCGGGACGAGGGGCAGGCGATCCCGGAGGGATTCGATTATTCTGTTCTGGATGGACTGACTAAAGAGCTTCAAGGCAAACTGGATCGCGTGCGGCCCGAGACTTTGGCTCAGGCAGGGCGGATCGAGGGGATGACGCCCGCGGCCTTGACGCTAATCCTTGCCAAGTTGCGGCAGGCTCAGCGGATGCGGTCTGCATGAGCCGTTCGGAGTTTGCGGAGCGCTCGAATGTTTCACGTGAAACACTCGAGCGGCTCGACGTCTATGCCGACCTCTTGGCCAAATGGAATCCGAAGATCAATCTCGTGTCCAAGGGGACCATGTCCGAACTCTGGACCCGGCACTTTCTCGATTCCGCGCAGGTCTTTGAACTGGCGCCGGTGGCCGATCATTGGCTGGACATCGGGACGGGCGGCGGCTTTCCCGGTGTGGTCGTGGCGATCATTGGGGCGCACCAGCGGCCCGAGCTGAAAGTGACATGCGTCGAGTCCGATCAAAGGAAAGCGACGTTCCTGCGCACGGTCTTGCGAGAGACCGGGGTGCTTGGGACCGTCCTGGCGACACGGGTCGAAGATCTTGCACCGCAAGGCGCCGATATTATTTCCGCCCGCGCGCTTGCTCCGCTTTCCATGCTTCTTGGCTATGCGAAACGTCATCTGAAACCCGAAGGCGTCGCACTGTTCCCGAAGGGTGCAGAGCACCAAAAAGAGATCAATGACGCCCTTGAAACGTGGTCCTTCCACGCGGATAAGATCCCTAGCAGGACGAACCCCGATGCGGTGGTTCTTAGAATCGGAGACATCGAGCGTGGCTAATCCCAAGATCATCGCCGTGACGAACCAGAAGGGCGGGGTGGGCAAGACGACCACCGCGATCAACCTGTCGGCGGCCCTGGCAGCCGGCGGCAAGAAGGTCCTCATCGTCGATCTTGATCCGCAGGGAAATGCGTCGACGGGACTCGGGATCGAGGCCTCGGGGCGTGGGTTGACCACCTATGACTTGTTGATTGAGGAGGTCCCGCTGCTAGATGTTGTGATCAGCACGGAAGTGGAAGGTGTCTTGATCGCGCCAGCGACGACGGACCTGTCCTCAGCTGATATCGAGCTTGTGGCCAATGAAAAGCGGTCGCATCTTCTTCATGACGCGCTCCGCTCTGCGGATGCGGATTCTTTGGCGCTCGACTATGTGATCATTGATTGCCCGCCCTCGTTGAATCTTCTCACGGTCAACGCGCTGGTGGCGTCGCACTCGGTTCTGATCCCGCTTCAATCCGAGTTCTTCGCGCTCGAGGGCCTGTCGCAGCTCATGCTGACGATCCGGGAGGTGCGTGAGGCGGCGAACCCCGACCTCCGAATCGAGGGCGTCGTGCTGACCATGCATGATACGCGCAATAACCTTGCCCAGCAGGTCGAGGCGGATGCGCGGCAAACGCTGGGTGAGCTTGTGTTCAAGACCGTGGTGCCGCGCAACGTCCGGGTCAGCGAAGCCCCGTCCTATGCCATGCCGGTCATTCAATACGACCCGCTGTCGAAAGGCAGCCAAGCCTATATGGCACTTGCACAAGAACTCGTCGCGAAGGCGGGATAAGGAGGCAGATATGGCGACACCGCCGAAAAATCGTGGCCTGGGACGCGGTCTGTCCGCGCTCATGGCCGATGTGCAGACGGAGCCGGCAAAGGCGGCATCGGAGCAGCCGACGCGCAAGCCCGACATGATGATCCCGATCGGGCAGATCATGGCAAATCCGACCCAGCCGCGGCGGACGTTTTCGCCGGATGCGCTGGGCGAATTGACGGCGTCGATCAAGGAGAAGGGTGTCATCCAGCCCCTTATCGTGCGGCCGCATCCGACGCAGGAAGGCGCGTATGAAATCGTCGCCGGCGAACGTCGGTGGCGGGCGGCACAGGCGGCGCGCCTCCACGAGGTGCCGGCGATCATCCGGAGCTACACGGAGCAGGAATCTTACGAAGTCGCGATCATCGAGAACATTCAGCGCGCCGACCTGAACCCGGTTGAAGAGGCCGCGGGATATCGTGACCTCATGGACAAGTTCGGGCACACGCAGGAGCAGTTGTCCGAAGCCTTGGGCAAGTCCCGCTCGCATCTTGCCAATATGATGCGGCTTCTCAACCTGCCGGCGGAAGTTCTGGACTACGTCCGGGAGGGGCGACTGTCCGCTGGTGCGGCGCGGGCGATGATCACTGCGGACGATCCGCTGTCGATTGCGCGCCAGGCGATTTCAAAGGGCCTGTCGGTGCGGGAGATCGAGAAGCTCGCGAAGGGTGCGCCCGAGAAGAAGGCGCCGTCGCGTCCGGCGACCTACCGGACGAAGGATGCCGATACCGTGGCGCTCGAAGGTGATCTGTCGGCGACGCTCGGTATGAAGGTGTCCATCGACCACAAGACCGGGGACGAGGGCGGGTCGATCACGATCAGCTACAAGACGCTCGAGGAGCTGGACGACCTCTGCGCCAAACTTGGCGGCGGGTCCTAGTCCGGCAGGAGCGCCGTGATCACGGCGTTGAGCACGGCACGGCCTCCGGGCGTCGCAATCAGATGGCCTTGTTCCTCGCGGACGAGGCCATTCTCTTTTAGCGTTGCGATTTCCTTTGAATCCAAAGGCTTACCAAGGATCGATTCGTAGCGAGCGAAATCCGTTCCTCTCGTCGTCCTGAGCGACATCATCAGGTATTCCGAGGCGTGGTCTTTACGAGAAAGCGCGGTTTCGCCAGCACTTCCGGAGCCTGTTTCGACCATCTGGAGCCATTTGGCGGGACCAAGTTCGGTCCAGGTTTCGTGACGCAGGCCGTTTCGCGTGATGCGGCCATGCGCACCGGGTCCGATCCCGGCGTAGTCACCGCCCATCCAGTAGATCAGGTTGTGCCGCGATTCCTGGCCGAGCCGCGCGTGGTTCGACACTTCGTAGGCAGGAAGCCCGGCGGCTGTCGTGATCTCCTGCGTCAGGAAATACATGTCGGCGGCGAGATCCTCGTCTGGCAGACCGCGCAGTTTGCCACGGGAGAAGCGATCTCCGAAAGCGGTGCCGTCCTCGATGGTGAGCTGGTAGAGTGACAGGTGATCGGGTTCGAAGCTGATCGCGCGGCTGAGTTCGGCCCGCCAGTCGTCCAAGGATTGGTCCTGACGTGCATAGATCAGGTCGAAGTTCACGCGGTCAAAGGTGCTGCGGGCCACGTCCAGCGCGCCAAGCGCCTGTTCGACATTGTGCAGGCGTCCGAGGGCCTTCAGGTCGCGGTCGTTGAGCGCCTGGAACCCCATCGACACGCGATTGACACCCGCATCCCTGTAACCCACGAACCGCGCGGCCTCGACCGAGGAGGGGTTCGCTTCGAGCGTGATCTCGATGTCGTTGGCCGGGGTCCAGTGGGCGAGAGCGGTCTCGAGGATCGCGCCAACGAGGCCCGGCTCCATCAACGAAGGCGTTCCGCCGCCGAAATAGACGCTGTTGAGGATCCGGTCGGGTGTGTCGGATGCGACCCGGTCAAGTTCGGAAAGGTAGGCGCGGAGCCAGTCTTCCTGATTGATCGTCGCGGACACATGGCTGTTGAAGTCGCAGTAGGGGCATTTGGCGGCGCAGAACGGCCAGTGGATGTAGAGGCCGAAGCCGCCGTGCCGCCAATCCTCGATCACCTCAGCCAAAGCAGCCCTCGACCAGCTTGGCGAAGGCGACGGCACGGTGACTCATGTCATGCTTCCTGGTTGGGTCCATTTCTCCAAAGGTCACGTCGAACCCCTCCGGGATGAACATCGGGTCGTAACCGAAGCCCTGTTCGCCGCGCATCGGCCAGGTGAGGCGGCCGGGGACCTGACCGTCAAAGATCTCGTCATGGCCATCGGGCCAGGCGAGACAGAGCGTGCAGTTGAACGACGCGGTCCGCGGTTCGGGCGCGTTCTTTTCCTCGAGCAGCGACCATGTCTTTTGCATCGCCATCGGGAAATCGCGGCCTACCGGCGTTTCGGCCCAGTCGGCGGTATAGACGCCGGGCGCGCCGTCCAGCGCATCGACCATCAGTCCGCTGTCGTCAGAGAGTGCGGGGAGGCCCGATTCCTTGGCGGCAAAATGCGCCTTGATGCGGGCGTTGCCGGCAAAGGTATCCTCGGTCTCGGCGGGTTCGGGCAGGCCAAGATCGCCGGCCGAGACGACTGTCACGCCAAAGGGTTCAAGCAACGCGGCAATCTCGCGCAGCTTGCCCTTGTTGTGGCTGGCGATGACCAGCTTGTCGCCCGTGAACCGGCGCATCAGGCGACGGCCGCCTTCTGCGCGGCGACGAGGTCCAGAACGCCTTTCTCGGCAAGGCCCATGAGGTCGTCCATCTGGGCGCGGGAGAAGGTTGACCCTTCAGCCGACATCTGCACTTCGATGAGACGTCCGGTGCCGGTCATGACGAAATTGCCATCAACGCCCGCTTCCGAGTCCTCGGGATAGTCGAGATCAAGCACCGCCTGACCGGCGTAGACACCGCAGGAGACTGCGGCGACGGGATCGATCAGCGGATCGGTGCGGATATCGCCGGACTTCATCAGCTTGTTCACGGCAAGACGCAGCGCGACCCAGCCGCCGGTGATCGCCGCACAGCGTGTGCCACCGTCGGCCTGAAGGACATCACAGTCGACCGTGATCTGCCGTTCGCCCAAGGCTTGGCGATCCACGCCGGCGCGCAGGGACCGCCCGATAAGCCTTTGAATTTCCACAGTTCTTCCGCCTTGTTTACCGCTCGTCGCTTCGCGCCGCATGCGGGACGAGGTCGAACGGGGCAGCATGCCGTATTCTGCCGTGACCCACCCCATGCCGGTGTTGCGCAGAAACGGCGGCACCCGTTCCTCCAGCGAGGCAGTGCAAAGGACATGGGTGTCGCCGATCTTGATTAGACAGGACCCTTCCGCGTGTTTCGTGACCCCTGTTTCAATTGAAATCGAACGCATTTGATCTACATTCCGGCCTGACGGGCGCATCGGGTGTCCTTCCTTTTCTGGTCGCCTGTGGGTGTCATGGCCGCATTGGAAAAGCAAGCATCGGGAGAGTCCATGGCCCAAGGGTCGACAGGATATGACGCATTGAACGACCGCTCGCGCGAAGTGTTTCGGCGGCTTGTCGAGTCGTATCTGGAAACCGGAGACCCGGTCGGGTCCCGGACGCTGACCCGCACCCTGTCCGAAAAGGTCTCGGCCGCGACGATCCGCAACGTGATGCAGGACCTCGAGTTCATGGGGCTTCTCGACAGCCCGCATGTGTCGGCCGGCCGTATTCCGACGCAACAGGGGCTTCGCATGTTCGTCGACGGCTTTCTCGAGGTGGGGGAACTGACCGATAACGACCGGGACAAGATCGACGCCACCCTCGGGGCAAATGATCAGGATGTCGGCGCGCTTCTGAACAACGTGGGCCGGGCCTTGTCGGGCATCACGGCGGGAGCGAGCCTTGTCCTGACGCCTAAGCACGAGGCGCCGATCAAGCATATCGAATTCGTGGCGCTCGGGGCCGATCGCGCCCTGACCGTGCTCGTTTTTGCAGACGGTCAGGTCGAGAACCGGCTGTTCACGCCGCCGCCGGGACAAACGCCAAGTTCGATGCGGGAGGCCGCGAATTTCCTCAATGCCCTGGCCGAAGGGCGCACGCTGGGCGAGCTGCGCCGTGTCATCGTCGAAGAGATCGAAAAGCGGCGGCGGGAGCTTGACCAGCTTGCGACCGCGCTCGTGGAAAGCGGGCTTGCCGTCTGGGATGGCCAGGGCGGCGGGACCGACCGGCTTATCGTGCGGGGTCAGGCGAATCTCCTGCAGGGGCAGGGGGACGAAGCCGATCTGGAGCGGATCCGGAGCCTCTTCGACGACCTCGAACGAAAACGTGATATCGCGGAATTCCTCGAACTGGCCGAGGATGGCGAGGGCGTGCGCATTTTCATCGGCTCGGAGAACAAACTTTTCTCACTTTCCGGTTCCTCTCTGGTGGTTTCTCCATATATGAACGCTGACCGAAAGATTGTCGGCGCGGTTGGGGTTATCGGACCTACGCGGCTCAACTATGGGCGGATCGTGCCGATCGTGGATTACACAGCGCAACTGGTCGGACGGCTGATATCTGACAGGGGCTAAGAGGTAGAGATGGCGGACGCAAAGAAACAACCATTGGACGATATCGAAGCGGCAATCGAAGAGATCATGGGTGATCAAGGCAAATCGGCCCAGCCGGAGCCCGATCTGGCGCCCGAAGTCGAAGCGGCGCCCGAAATGGCGACCGAAGCCGAGGTGGACATCGTTGCCGAACTGACGACCGAACGCGACCTGCTTCGCGACAAGTGGATGCGCGCGCTGGCGGATGCCGAGAATGCGCGCAAGCGGTCGGAGCGGGATCGTCGGGAAGCCGAGAACTACGGTGGCTCGAAGCTCGCCCGCGACATGCTGCCGGTTTACGACAACATGAAGCGCGCGCTCGATGCCATTGACGATGAGCTTCGCGGCAAAGCCTCGGGGCTGGTCGAGGGGATCGAGCTGACGATGCGGTCGCTTCTGGGGATTTTCGAGAAACACGGGATTCGGGTGCTTGCACCGGAAGTGGGTGACAAGTTCGATCCCGAAGAACATGAAGCGATGTTCGAGGCCCCGGTTCCCGGAACGACCAAGGGCGCGATCATTCAGGTCATGGCCGAAGGCTTCATGATCCATGACCGGCTCCTGCGCCCGGCCCAGGTCGGCGTGTCGTCCAATCCGGGCTGATTACGGATCGGACAGCTTTTTGAGCTGATAGATGAGGTCAAGCGCCTCGCGCGGAGAGAGCTCGTCGGGATGAATTCCGGCGAGCTTTTCCTTGAGGGGTGACGGACCGGCAGACTTCGGTGCGGCGGGGGCCGGTGACACGGCAAAGAGCGGCAGATCGTCGATGATCGCCTTCTGGTTTCCACCCTCGCGCTCTCCTTTTTCCAGCGCATCCAGAACGATACGCGCCCGGTCGATCACCGAAGCGGGCAGTCCGGCCAGTTTCGCGACCTGCACCCCGTAGGACCGGTCCGCCGCGCCTTTGCGGACCTCGTGCAGGAAGACGACGTCGCCTTCCCATTCCTTGACGGCAATCGTCGCGTTGTCCACGCCGTGAAGCTTGCCGGCGAGCTGGGTCATCTCGTGATAATGCGTCGCGAAAAGGGCGCGTGCGCGGTTGACGTCGTGGAGATGTTCGAGGGTCGCCCAGGCGATGGACAGCCCGTCATAGGTCGCCGTGCCGCGCCCGATTTCGTCCAAAATGATCAAGGCGCGATCGTCGGCCTGATTGAGGATCGCGGCGGTTTCGACCATTTCGACCATGAAGGTGGATCGCCCCCGGGCCAGATCGTCAGCCGCGCCAACGCGGGAGAAAAGCTGGGAGACGACCCCGATGCGCGCCTCGTCGGCGGGCACGTAACTTCCGGCTTGGGCGAGAAGGGCGATCAGGGCGTTCTGGCGGAGGAAAGTCGATTTCCCGGCCATGTTTGGTCCTGTGAGGAGCCAGATATGCGCGCCCTCGGCACCGTCCGACAGGTGGCAGTCGTTTGCCACGAAGCTGGCCCCGCCCTGCGCGCGCAGGCTGCGCTCCACCACGGGATGGCGGCCGTTCGTCACGAGGAAGTCGCGGCTGTCGCTGACGTCCGGTTTGCACCAGTTCTCGACGACTGCGACTTCGGCGAGTGCCGCCGCCAGATCTACCTCGGCAAGGGCGCGCGCGGCATCGCCAAGCTTCGCGTGATGCTCAAGGATACTGCGTTTCAGGCCATCATAGAGACGTTTTTCGATCTCGAGCGCGTGGTTCCCGGCGTTCAGAATACGGGTTTCCAGCTCCGACAGTTCCACCGTCGTGAAGCGCACCTGGTTGGCGGTGGTCTGCCGGTGGATGAAGGTTTCCGACAGCGGCGGGGAGAGCATTTTCTCGGCGTGGGTCGCTGTGGTTTCGATGAAATAGCCCAGCACGTTGTTGTGCTTGATCTTCAGGGATGAGATTCCCGTCGCCTCGATGAAATCCGCCTGCATTCCAGCGATCACGCCGCGACCCTGATCACGCAATTTGCGTGCCTGATCAAGGTCTGGGTCGTGCCCTTCGGCGATGAAGCCGCCATCCCGGGTCAGAAGGGGCGGTTCCGCGATCAAGGCACGGTCAAGAAGCTCGATCAGCGCCTCATGCCCGACCAGTGCCTGTGCTGCGCGGTGCAGAAGGTCCGGCACAGTCGGAGGGAGCTTCTCCGAGATCTCCCGCGCGGCGCCAAGCCCGTCCCGGATCGCAGCGAGGTCACGAGGACCGCCCCGGTCGAGGGCCAACCGGGACAGGGCGCGGTCAATGTCCGGAACATTGCGCAAAAGGGTGCGAAGGTTGTCCCGCAGCCGGGCGTCGGCGACCAGATGCTCAACGGCGGCGAGCCTGTCGTGGATCACGGACAGTGTCCGGGAGGGGGAGGAGACCCGCCGCTCCAACAGGCGTCCGCCGCCCGCGGTCACGGTCCTGTCCATCGTCGCCAGAAGCGAGCCGTCGCGACCGCCTGAAAGCGCGTGGGTAAGTTCAAGATTGCGCCGGGTCGCCGCGTCGATCTGCATCGCGGCAAGAGCCTGTTCCTGCACCGGAGGGCGCAGGAGGGGTAGTTTGCCCTTCTGCGTGATGTCGAGGTATTCGACCAGCGCCCCCATGGCGCCGACTTCCGCACGCCCGAAGGTCCCGAACGCGTCCAGTGTGGCAACCTGGAACAAGTCGCCAAGCCGTTTCTCGGCATTGGTGCTGTCGAAGGCGGCGCGGCCAAGAGGTGTAAGCGCCGCGCCCGCGTCGGTAATCCGTTCGTCCAGATCGGCATCAAAGCCGTCCGCGACAATGACTTCGCGCGGTGCGATGCGGGCAAGTTCCGGTCCCAGTTTTCCCTGGCCCAGCTGCATGACACGGAAGGCGCCGGTGGAGATGTCGACCCAGGCCAGCGCAGAGTCCGACCGTACCTCGCAATAGGCCGCGAGGAAGTTGTGCCGGCGGGCGTCAAGCAGCGAGTCCTCGGTCAGGGTGCCGGGCGTGACGAGCCGCACCACGTCGCGGTGCACGACCGATTTCGAGCCGCGTTTTTTTGCCTCGGCGGGGTCCTCCATCTGTTCGCAGACGGCGACGCGGTGGCCCTTGCGGATCAGGGTCAGGAGGTATCCTTCGGCGGCATGCACCGGCACGCCGCACATCGGAATGTCTTCGCCCAGGTGTTTTCCCCGCTTGGTCAGGGCAATGTCGAGAGACTGCGCCGCCGCGACGGCATCGTCGAAGAAAAGCTCGTAGAAGTCGCCCATGCGATAGAAGAGGAGCGCGTCGGGATATCCCGCCTTCAGGTCGAGATACTGCGCCATCATGGGCGTTACAGCGGCATTTGCAGTGTTCAAAACGGACCCCGATCCAGAGATATCCCGGACCCTATCTGCCTCTGTCCGGGGACGAAACCCTAGGAATTGCGGACGCGACTGACCCAGTTCCAGGAGCTTTGGCACATCTCGTCGAGACCACGGGTCGCCTCGAAGCCAAGGTAGTCTCGTGCCGACGCCGGATCGGCATAGAAACAGTCGATATCCCCCGCCCGCCTTGGGCCGATCTTGAAAGGAAGCGTCGTGCCGCAGGCCTTTTCATAGCTTCTGAGCATGTCGAAGACCGAGTAACCGGTTCCAGTGCCGAGGTTGAGGATATGGGTGTCCTGATCGTCCAGAAGCTTGCCCACGGATTGCACGTGCCCGCGCGCCAGATCGACCACGTGGATGTAATCGCGAACGCCGGTGCCGTCCGGCGTGTCGTAGTCGTCCCCGAAGACGTTCAGATGTGGTAGCTCTCCGGTGGCGACCTTGGCGATATAGGGCATCAGGTTGTTCGGAATGTCGTTGGGATCTTCGCCGATCAGGGCAGAGTCATGCGCACCGGCCGGGTTGAAATACCGCAGAACGCCATAGTTCCAGCGCGGGTCGCTGTCCTTGAGTTGCCGCAGCAGGGTTTCACAGGTCACCTTGGACTGCGCATAGGGTGACACCGGCGCGATCCGATGGTCTTCGGTATAGGGCAGGGACAGGGGCTCGCCATAAACTGTGGCGGTGGAGGAGAAGACCACGTTGAAGACCCCGGCTGCCTGCATCGCCATCAGGATGTTGGAGAACCCGGTGCAATTCGTTTCGAAATAGTCGAGCGGTTTCTCCACCGATTCCCCGACCGCTTTCTTCGCGGCGAAGTGGATGACCGCGTCAACGGCGTGCTGTGCGAAGACCTTGGCCAGAAAGGCTTTGTCCAGCACGTCGCCCTTGTGCCACGTAACCGGCGCATCGGTGATCTGGGCCAGCCGGTCGATCACATCAGGACGCGCGTTGGAGAAGTTGTCGATGATGACGACGTCATATCCGGCGGACTTCAGTTCGACATAGGTATGCGACCCGATGTAGCCGGCGCCACCGGTGAGAAGAATGGTCTTGGACATGAGAAATCCCGTTGATTCGTCGGTAATTTACGGCGATCTCGGCGGGATTTCACGTACCCTCTGAGGCGCAGGGTCTGGATGCTCTTGCGCGAACTAATGTTGCCGAATATACCACGAAGGCTTTTCAAAAGTTACACAACGATGCGCCATGCCTATGACACTTCGGCGCATTCGGCTTGAGACAGGGGACCCCCATGGCTAAAGACGCCGGGAAGATCGGAGGACGCAACATGGCTGGGAAACCCCGGATCACCCGAGAAGAGGCGCTCGCCTTTCATCTGGAACCGCGACCCGGCAAGTTCGATGTGACGCCAAGTGTGCCGATGACGACCCAGCGCGACCTGTCCCTCGCCTATTCGCCGGGGGTCGCGGTGCCCTGCGAGGCCATCTTCGACAACCCCGAAACCGCCTATGACTACACCAACAAGGGTAACCTCGTTGCGGTGGTGTCCAACGGCACGGCTGTGTTGGGGCTCGGCAATCTCGGCGCGCTCGCGTCGAAGCCGGTGATGGAGGGCAAGGCGGTTCTGTTCAAACGCTTCGCGGACGTGAACTCCATCGACATCGAGCTCGACACCGAGGACCCGGACGAGATCATCAATGCGGTGCGGCTGATGGGGCCGACATTCGGGGGGATCAACCTCGAGGACATCAAGGCGCCAGAGTGTTTCATCATCGAGCAGCGGCTCAAGGAACTGATGGACATTCCGGTGTTCCATGACGACCAACATGGCACGGCCGTCATCTGTGCGGCTGGACTGATCAACGCGCTGCATATCTCCGGCAAGGACATCTCGGAGTGCCGCATTGTCCTGAACGGGGCGGGGGCGGCCGGGATCGCCTGTATCGAGTTGCTCAAGTCGATGGGTGCCCGGCATGACAATTGCATCGTCTGTGACACCAAGGGCGTGATCTATCAGGGTCGCACCGAGGGGATGAATCAGTGGAAATCGGCCCATGCGGTCAAAACCGAGCTGCGCACGCTGGAAGAGGCGATGGTCGGCGCGGACGTCTTCCTAGGCGTGTCGGTCAAGGGGGCGGTCACGCAGGGTATGGTGTCTAACATGGCCGAAAACGCCGTGATCTTCGCGATGGCGAACCCGGACCCGGAAATCACGCCGGAAGAGGTGCACGAGGTCCGCGAGGACGTGATCGTGGCCACGGGGCGGTCGGATTACCCCAATCAGGTGAACAACGTCTTGGGCTTTCCCTATCTCTTCCGCGGCGCGCTCGATATCCACGCGCGGGCGATCAACGACGAGATGAAGATCGCCTGTGCCGAGGCGCTCGCCAAGATGGCACGAGAGGATGTGCCGGACGAGGTGGCCATCGCTTATGGCAAGAAGCTGACCTTCGGCCGGGACTACATCATTCCAACGCCTTTCGACCCGCGCCTGATCCATCAGATCCCGCCCGCGGTCGCCCGGGCCGGGATCGAAAGTGGCGTCGCACGCCGTCCGATCATCGACATGGACCGCTATGCCGCGTCACTGCGCGCCCGCATGGACCCGACCGCCTCGATCCTGCGCGGCCTGAATGCCCGGGCGCGTCAGGCGCAGGCGACCATGATCTTCGCGGAAGGCGACGACCCTCATGTCTTGCGCGCTGCCGTCCAGTATCAGCGAAACGGGTTCGGGAAAGCTCTGGTGGTGGGCCGCGAACAGGACGTGGCCGACAAACTGTCGGCTGCGGGGCTTGCCGATGCGGTGGCCGAGATCGAGGTGGTGAACGCGGCCAACACCGCCCATCTCGATACCTACAAGGCGTTCCTCTACGAACGGCTGCAACGCGAAGGCTTCGACCGGAAGGACGTTCACCGGCTCGCTTCGCGTGATCGGCACGTCTTCGCATCTCTCATGCTCGCGCATGGTCACGGCGACGCGCTCGTTACCGGGGCCACGCGGAAATCGGCGCACGTGCTCGAGTTGATCAACCATGTCTTCGATGCCAAGCCGCAGGACGGCGCCGTGGGCGTTACCGCGATCCTTCACAAGGGCCGGATCGTTCTGGTCGCCGACACGCTGGTTCATGAATGGCCCGGGACCGAGGACCTCGCCAATATTGCGGAAGGCGCGGTGAGCGTTGCGCGGGACCTGGGCCTCGAGCCGCGCGTGGCCTTTGTCAGCTTCTCGACGTTTGGTTATCCGGTGTCGGAACGCGCCGAGAAGATGCACGAAGCGCCCGCGATCCTCGAAGCGCGGGGGGTGGACTTCGAGTATGACGGCGAAATGACAGTGGATGTGGCCCTGAACCCCGATGTCCTTGCCCAATATCCGTTCTGCAAGCTGTCGGGTCCGGCCAATATCCTCGTCGTGCCGGCGCGGCATTCGGCGTCGATCTCGGTCAAGCTGATGCAGGAAATGGCGGGGGCGACGGTGATCGGGCCGATCCTGTCGGGTGTCACCAAGCCGATCCAGATCTGTTCGACCACGTCCACGGCGAACGACATTCTCAACATGGCGATCTTCGCGGCCTGCAAGGTCGGCTGATGATCTGGACCTTCGGCTCCATCAACGTGGATCATGTCTATCGGGTCCCGCATCTGCCGGGACCCGGCGAAACGTTGACGGCGACGGGTCTTGCCAGCGGGTTGGGTGGTAAGGGCGCCAACCAATCGGTCGCGGCGGCGCGGGCAGGGCGGGAGGTGCGCCACATCGGTCGGGTCGGGTCGGATCGCCGGGTGCTGGAGGACATGCGACGGGCCGGTGTCGACCTGAGCTTTGTCGAGCTGGTTGACGGGACCACGGGCCATGCCAACATCTATGTGGATCCCGCCGGCGAAAACCAGATTGTCATCGTCCCCGGCGAGAACCGAAATCAGTCTCTATCCCACCTTGAAAACGCCCTGGGCGGTGCGCGACCGGGCGATATCCTGCTCCTTCAGAACGAAGTGAACCACGCCGGGAAAGCGGCGCGGATCGCGAAGGACCGGGGGTGCTTCGTAATCTATTCCGCTGCGCCCTTCGTCGCAGAGGATGCAGGCGCGATGGTGGGGCTTGTCGATCTGCTCGTGGTTAATGAGATCGAGGCGGCCCAGATGGCAAAGCACCTTGGGATTGAGATCGACGCCATCGAGGTCGCCAACCTACTCGTCACCAAGGGCGCGCGCGGTGCGGAGTGGCTTGGAGAGGAGCGTCATGTCCAACCCGCCTTCGAGGTTACACCGGTCGACACGACAGGTGCGGGCGACTGTTTCATCGGCTATGTCGCTGCCGCGCTGGATGGAGGCTTTCCAATCGACGTCGCGCTTCTGCGTGGCGCGGCCGCCTCGGCCCTCCAGGTGACGCGGCACGGTGCATCGGCCGCGATGCCCACCTCCGACGAAGTCGACGCCTTCCTCGCCACCCGATAACAGTCGGCTCTTTTCAATCGGACGGCCCGCTCCTAGCGTCGGGAGCATGACCGTGCAAACCACACATGACGCCGCGGAGGATCCGCGCAACGACAACCTGACGTATTGGCTCAACGGGCGTCTGGTTCGAGACGACGAGGCCGTCGTGTCGATCTACGATGCTGGCTTCATGCTGGGCGACGGGATCTGGGAGGGCCTGCGTCTTTACGACGGGCGCTGGGCTTTCCTGGATGACCACCTCGACAGGCTCTTCGAGGCGGCCAAGGCCATCGACCTTGAGATCGGGCTGACGCGCGAGAGGATCGTTGCGGCGCTCGAGGAAACCCGGGCCGCCAATGGGATGGAGACCGACGCCCATGCGCGGTTGATGGTCACGCGCGGCCGCAAGGCGCGACCCTTCCAGCATCCGTCCCTGTCACGCTCCGGGCCGACCATTGCGATCATCATGGAACACTCGGTCCCCGCCATCGGGGCGCCTATACGGCTTGCCACGGTGCCGCATATCCGCGGGCTGCCGATGTCGCAGGATCCGAAACTGAACTCGCATTCCAAGCTCAACTGTATTCTGGCCTGCATCGCGGCGGAAAAGGCAGGGGCCGACGAGGCGCTTATGCTCGATGTGCATGGATTCGTGAACACGACCAATGCCTGCAATTTCTTCATCGTGCGCCGGGGCGAGGTTTGGACGTCGACCGGCGATTACTGCATGAACGGGATCACGCGGCGCAAGGTGATCGAGCTGTGCCGCGCGGAGGGGATCCCCGTTTTCGAACGGAACTTCTCGCTCGTCGATACATACGGTGCAGACGAGGCGTTTCTGACCGGCACTTTCGGCGCCCAGACGCCGGTCGGCAGCATTGATGGACGCGTGATCGGGAGCGGGGAGATGGGGCCAGTCACCCAGCTCATACGCGACCTCTATGTGTCACTGATCCAGCGGGAAACGCGATGAAGATCGCCTGTTGGTCCGGCCCGCGCAATATCTCGACGGCGATGATGTATGCCTTCGCGAACAGGGCGGACTTCGGCGCGGTCGACGAGCCCTTCTATGCCGCCTATCTGGCGCGCACCGGCCTGGCACACCCCATGCGGGACGAGATTTTGGCGAGCCAATCGCAGGACCTGGCCGAGGTGATCCGCCAACTTACGGGGCCTGACGAGCGCGTGCATGTCTATCACAAGCACATGGCGCAACACATGCTGCCCGAGATACCGCGCGACTGGTTCGGCGGCATGCGTCACCTGTTCCTCATTCGCCATCCCGCGCGCGTCGTGGACAGCTTCTCGGCCAAGTATGACGCCGTCGGCCTTGGCGATATTGGCTTCGTGCAGCAGGCGGAGCTTTTCGATCAACTTGTCGCCGAAGGCCACGCGCCGGTGGTCGTCGACTCATTGGACGTGCGGGCGGCGCCGGAACTCATGCTGCGCGCCATCTGTGCCGCGCTGGGCCTCGCTTGGGATCCGGCGATGCTTTCTTGGCCGGCGGGACCGAAACCGGTCGACGGGGTCTGGGCGGCGCATTGGTATGGCGTCGTCCACGCGTCGACAGGCTTTGCCGGGCCCGAAGGCCCTCGCCCGCACCTTGAAGAATGGAAAGCCGCGCTCGCGGAAGAGGCTTTGCCCTTCTACGAGCGGTTACGGGACCGGCGACTCGTGGTCTAACCGAGTTCCGCCAGCGTCCGCTCGCAGGGCTTGCCGCCGAAAAACGCCTCCAGCACATCACCAAAGACACCATCCGCCCCCGGGACCTCTCGAAAGAGCGTCATGGAGGATCGCAGCTTCATGGCGTCGACCGCACCGAGGATCTCCTCGGCTGACTTTTCGTCATGCGTCAGCAAGAGCTTCGACATTTCGATCAGGCGGGGACCGAGGGTCGGTTCTTCCAGATAATCGCGGGCTTCTTCGAGGTCGTGCAGGCCAAACAGCTGCGACATGTCGGATTGTCCCAGTGCGGCCAGTTGGGGAAAAACGAACCACATCCAGTGCGTCGTTTTCTTGCCTGCCTCAAGCTCGGACTGCACGTCTTTCCAGACGCCGTCCTGCGCTTCGATGAACATCTCGGCTTCGTCAGGGTCCATGGCTCCTCCTTGCGGGGAGCCTACGCCTCACAGGTCTGAGGACAAGGCGTCAGCCGACAATTTGCGCGAGCTTCATCGCGACCGCCATGTTGCCAGACACCTTGATCTTGCCCAGCGCGAAGGCGGTCATGGGGTTGAGCTTGCCTGCCAAGAGCTTGGCCAGATTCGCTTCGGAGATCTGGATGGTGCAGTCGGCCGGCTCGTCGGACAGTCGCGCGTCGTGGCCGGACAGAACCAGTGTGCCGGCTTCGCCGCAGTCGAACTTGATGGAATTTTCCAAGGGGCGGGTGTCGAGCGCCACGTCCAGGCGGCTGGCTATTTCGGCAAGGGTCATGGCGGCTCCGCTTCGTTTCGCGTGAATTAGAGCCAAGTCCCGACCGCAAACAATGGTTACGTCACGCGAAGGTCAGTCGTCGCAAGAAGCGGCATCGAAAGCGGCCTGTCCCTTAGACTCGACAGGCCGCTTGACGATCACTTCGCCAGCCGGCGTTTCCGCGCAGCAAGGAGCTTGAGTCGCAGGGCGTTGAGCTGGATGAAGCCCGCCGCATCCTTCTGGTCATATGCGCCCGCGTCATCCTCGAACGTCACATGCGCCTCGGAATAAAGCGTGTTTTCCGACCAGCGACCCACACAGGTCACGGACCCCTTGTAGAGCTTGAGTTTCACCGTGCCCGACACGAGCTCCTGCGACTTGTCGATGGCGGCCTGCAGCATCTCGCGTTCCGGCGAGAACCAGAAGCCGTTGTAGATGAGTTCGGCATAGCGCGGCATCAGGCTGTCCTTGAGGTGGCCCGCGCCGGAATCCAGCGTGATCTGTTCGATGCCGCGATGCGCTTCGAGCAGGATCGTGCCGCCGGGCGTTTCATAGATGCCGCGGGATTTCATGCCGACGAAGCGGTTTTCCACGAAGTCGAGGCGACCGATACCATGGACGCGACCCAATTCATTGAGCTGCGTCAGCATCTCGGCGGGCGAAACGGCGGTGCCATTGATCGCGACGGCGTCACCCTTCTCGAAAGTGATCTCGACATACTCGGGAGTGTCGGGCGCGGTTTCGGGATCGTTGGTGCGCTGGAAGACGTAATCGGGGGCCATTTCGGCGGGATCTTCCAGCACCTTGCCTTCGGACGAGGTGTGCAGAAGGTTCGCATCGACCGAGAAGGGCGCCTCGCCCCGTTTGTCCTTGGCGACCGGAATCTGGTTCTGTTCGGCGAATTCGAGCAGCTTCGTGCGCGAGGTCAGGTTCCACAACCGCCAGGGTGCGATCACCTTGATATTGGGGTTGAGCGCATAGCAGGCCAGTTCGAACCGCACCTGATCGTTGCCCTTGCCGGTCGCACCGTGGGCCACGGCGTCGGCACCGGTCATTTCGGCAATCTCGACGAGACGCTTGGAGATCAGCGGGCGCGCGATAGAGGTGCCGAGCAGATACTGGCCTTCGTAGACCGTATTGCCCCGGAACATCGGATTCACGAAGTCGCGGACGAATTCCTCGCGCAGGTCTTCGATGAAGATGTTCTCGGGTTTGATCCCGAGCATGATCGCCTTTTCGCGTGCCGGTTCAAGCTCTTCGCCCTGGCCAAGATCGGCGGTGAAGGTCACGACCTCGCACCCGTATTCGGTCTGGAGCCACTTGAGGATGATCGAGGTGTCGAGGCCACCGGAATAGGCGAGCACGACTTTCTTTGGCGCGGACATCGGCGACTCCTTCGTTCACTGTCCGGCGCGGTTTATAGGGAAGGTTCAATCGGGGCAAGTGAGCCCGCGCGGGGCAGGGTCAGGGCAGATTGGCAAAAGCGGCGCGTGAGGCGTGGTACAGGGCAAAAAGGCCGGCGAGGTCGACCTCTTGTCTGGCGGCCGCGGCGCTTTCCCCCTCCTGACAGGCCCGGGCAAGGTCGGCGAAGCCGATGTTGAGCGCAGCTGACCGGATGAAATGGAGGTCTTCTTCCAGTGACCTGGGATGGGGGGCCGACTGCAGCTTGGCGATCGTTTCATCCACTTCATCCATGAACATGGCGATCACCTCGTCGAAGTCGTCAGGTCCGATTTCTGCCTTCAGATCGGATATCCGGGTCCAGTCGATCATGCTCCGCTCCCTTCGTGCTGCGTGTCTCAGAGATTTACGCCCTTGGGAATTAAGGTGGCCTTAAGCCGGGGGCGGCTAGGAAGGCACCGGGCGCAAGACGTCCGGCTGGTCGAAGGTAACTTGGTGCCCTCAGTGACGGTTCATGACTTGCCTGCCCCGGAGGTCCCGGTCGCCAACGCGATCCGCCGGGTTCTCGTGGTGGATGACAGTCGCGCGCAGCGTCGTTTGACGGCGTCCACCTTGGCGCGGCTCGGATTCGAGGTGATCGAAGCCGCGACGGGGGAAGACGCGCTGTCGATTGCGGCGCGGACGGACGTGGATATGGTCCTGTCCGACTGGATGATGCCGGGGATGGACGGCTTGGAACTCTGCCGCAGGTTCCGGTCGTTGCCGCGCGACCGATATGGATATTTCATCCTCCTCACCTCGAAGAATGACAAGGGGGCGGTCGCGCAGGGGCTCGATGTCGGGGCGGACGACTTCGTGACCAAGCCGGTCAACGGCGAAGAGCTTCGGGCGCGGATCGCCGCCGGCGACCGGATTCTTCGCATGGAGCGGGAACTCAGCGAAAAGAACCGATTGATCAGCGCGACCCTGGAAGAAATCTCGACGCTTTACGACTCCCTCGACCGAGACCTGATCGAAGCGCGCAAGATGCAACAGGCGCTGGTCAGAGACCGGGTGCGGGATTTCGGCGGGGTTAGGGTCTCCTTGATGCTGAAACCGGCTGGACACGTCGGGGGTGACCTTGTGGGCATGTTCGACGCGGGCGCGGGGCACGCCGGTGTCTATGCCATCGACGTGTCGGGCCACGGCGTCGCCTCGGCGCTGCTGACCGCGCGGCTGGCGGGCTATCTGTCTCAGGGCCCGGGTGCGCGGAACCTCGCGCTTGTCGAGGATGGCGACGGAGGATACCGCCCGCGCGCGCCGGCCGAGGTTGCAGCTTTGCTCAACCAGCTCATGCTGTCAGAGGTGAAATCCGACCTCTATTTCACCATGAACCTTGCGCTCGTCGAAATCGCGACAGGGCGGGTCGAAGTTGCGCAATGCGGCCACCCAAACCCGGCGGTGATCGAGCCGGGCGGGCGCGTGCGGTTTCATGGATCAGGCGGGATGCCCATCGGATTGATGTCGGACGCCTCCTACGAGAACTGGACGCTCACCTTGGCGCCCGGGGAGCGGCTGGCGCTTTATTCGGATGGCTTCACCGAATGCCGGAACGCGCAGGGGGACGAGCTGGAAGAAAGCGGCTTCGCCCGGATGCTTGCCAGAAACGCAGCCCTCCTGACCGAAGACCTGTTCGAGGCGCTGATCTGGGATCTGGACGATTTCGCCTCGGGTCAAGCGCTGCCGGATGATCTGTCTTGTGCGGTCATCGACTACCGCGCTGCGGGACCGTCCTGAACCATCGACTACGGTATCACCATCGACAGGAACGCGGCATCGCCGTCGGACCCGACGAGGGACGCGGCCTGACGGACATCGACCATATGCGCGCTGTGACCGGGTTCGGTCGGGTCGCCCAACCGGCGCACCGGTTGCGCGACGTAGACATGGCAAATCTTCTCGGCCCAGAGGTCATACTCGGGCATGTAGGCGTAGCGCTTGTAGATGCCGATCTTGCGCGGCTTGGCGATGCGCCATCCGGTTTCCTCGAATACTTCGCGGTGCAGCGCACCGATCGCCGTTTCACCGGGATCGATGCCGCCGCCCGGCAGCTGGAACTCGGGCTCAGGCTCGCGTTGATGTGTAAGAAGAACGCTGTCGCCCAGCCGCAAAATGGCATATGCGCCGGGCCTCCGACGGTAGACCTGCCCCGCCAATGGTGCCTTACCGAACCGCCGCATCTCGGGTCTCCGTCAGGTTGCTCCTCATCAGGGAAGAGGATATGCCACGCACAAAAACTAAGGAAAACCGCTCATGAGCCTTGGCTCCCAGATCGCATGGGACGATACGGTCCTGCCGTTCCAACTGGATGCGTCCGACATCCGTGGTCGCGTCGTGCGACTCGACGGTGTGCTGGACCGCGTCCTGTCTCAGCACGACTATCCGCCCGCGATCGAAGAACTGGTCGCCGAAGCCGCACTTCTGACCGCGATGATCGGCCAGACCATCAAGCTGCGCTGGAAGCTCTCGCTTCAGGTGCGCGGCAATGGCCCTGCGCGGCTGATCGCGACGGATTACTATGCGCCGAAGTCCGATGGCGAACCCGCGCAGATCCGCGCCTATGCGAGCTATGACGAGGATCGGCTCGACCCCGACGGACGAGGGTTCGACCAGATCGGGAAGGGCTATTTCGCGATCCTGATCGACCAGGGGCGCGGGACGGTTCCCTATTCGGGGCTCACGCCGATCGCGGGCAACAGCCTGTCCGATTGCGCACAGACCTATTTCGCTCAGTCCGAACAGCTGCCGACCCGTTTCATCCTGTCCTTCGCCAAGGCCGCTGAGAACTGGCGGGCTGGCGGCGTGATGCTTCAGCACATGCCGAAAGCGTCGCCCTTCGCGAGTGGCGAAGGTGGTTCTGGTGAGGGCGGGCTTCTCTCGGCCGAGGATATCCTGCCCGACGAGGAAGAGCGTGAAAACTGGAGCCGCGCAAATATCCTGCTCGACAGTGTCACCGCCGATGAGATGATAGGTCCCGCCGTGCAGCCCACCGAACTTCTCGTCCGGCTGTTTCACGAGGAACAGCCGCGTGTTTACGACGCGCAGCCGGTCATGTTCGGATGCACCTGTTCCGAAGACAGGGTCCGCGAAAGCCTGTCGATCTATTCGAAGAAGGACATCGACTACATGACGACGGACGAAGGTATCGTCACGGCGGACTGTCAGTTCTGCGGCGCGCATTACGAACTCGATCCGTCGGGGTTGGGCAAGGATGCCACCGGCACGAATGACTGACCGTCTGTCGGCGCTGGTCCGGGCCTGCGAGGCGGGCTGGGAGCCGAGCGATGCGTCGTCCGATTTCGATCTGAACCCCGATTTCCGGCCTGAGGGTGTCGTCACCCGCGACGCCGGCGTGTTGGTCGCCTTCATGGAGAGCGCGCGTGGTCTCGACCTGATTCTTACCATGCGGTCATCCGCGCTGAAGCATCACCCCGGCCAGATCGCCTTTCCCGGCGGCAAGGTAGACCCCGATGATGACGGCGTGATCGGGGCGGCGCTGCGCGAAGCCCACGAAGAAGTCGGGCTCGATCCGGGCAATGTCGAAGTGCTGGGGACTATGCCATTCCATGAAACGATCACGTCGTTTCGCGTCACCCCCGTCGTCGCGCGCGTCAAGGCGCCTTTCACCTTCAGGGCAGAGCCCGGTGAGGTTGCCGAAGTCTTTCGTGTGCCCTTCGATCACGTGATGAACCCGGCCAATTACATGGTCGAGGGCCGCATGTTCCGGGGCCGGATCCGGCGCTACTACACCGTGCCCTACGGCCCCTATTACATTTGGGGCGCGACGGCGCGAATGCTGCGCGTGCTCGCGGACCGGGTCCAATGACACGCGTCGTCGGGTCATGGATGGAAGGCCCCGCGCAGGAGGTCTGCGAGATGCTGATCCGGGCGGGGTATCAGGCACATTTCGTCGGCGGTTGCGTGCGCAATGCTTTGCTGGGTGTCCCCGTTGCGGATGTGGACATCGCGACGGACGCACGGCCGGAAGTCGTCTCTAACCTTGCGGAAAGGGCCGGATTTCATGCCGTTCCGACTGGTATAGAGCACGGGACCGTCACGGTGGCGGCCAAGGGCAGCGCCTTCGAGATCACAACCTGGCGCCGCGATATCGAAACAGACGGGCGACGAGCCGTCGTGGCCTTTGCAGACCGGCTGGAAGAGGACGCGCGGCGGCGGGACTTTACGATGAATGCCCTCTACGCGACGCCCGAGGGCGACCTCGTGGATCCCCTTGGGGGGCTCGCCGACCTGCGTGCGCGTCACGTCCGCTTCATCGACGACGCAGAGGCGCGGATCCGCGAGGACTACCTTCGTATCCTGCGGTTCTTTCGGTTCCATGCGTGGTACGGCGACCCCGAAGCCGGGATGGACCCTGAGGCGCTCGCAGCGATCGCAACGCTGGCGGAAGGGATCGCCGGATTGTCGCGTGAACGGGTGGGGGCCGAGCTTCTGAAGTTGCTGGCAGCACCGGACCCGGCGCCGTCGGTGGCCGTGATGGAACGCTGTGGGGTTCTGGCCCATGCCTTGTCCGGGGCGGTCGCGCATGTCTTGCCAATTCTGGTCCACTTTGAAGCCCAGCTCGGCCTTGCGCCAGACCCGGTCCGGCGTCTCGCGGCGCTGCGTGGTGATGCGCCTGAAACCGCCTTGCGCCTTTCCCGCGCGGAGGCTCGTAAGCTGGCCGTCCTGAAGCAATGGTCGGGCACGATGGACCGGCCTGAGACGCTTGGATACCGTCTGGGGGTAGAGGATGCTCTTGATGTCATTGCGCTGACTTCGGCATCATTAGGGTCTGATATCCCGCCGAATGCGGCTACAGGCGTCGCACATGGGGCCCATCAGGAACTGCCAGTCAAAGCGAAGGATCTGATGCCTGGGCTGGAGGGTCCCGCCCTTGGTGCGGCGTTGCGGGAGCTGGAGCAAAGGTGGATCGCGTCGGGCTTCACCCTCACGCGAGAGGAGCTGTTGAAATGACCGAACTGACGATCGAAAGACTGGGCCACCAAGGCGACGGAATCGCGAAAGGTCCAGTGTTCGTGCCCCGCACGCTTCCGGGCGAGGTGATCGCGGGCGAGGTCGTCGACGGACGCATCGAAACGCCCGTGATCGTGACGCCGAGTGCGGATCGCGTGAAGCCGCCATGTCCGCACTACCGGATGTGCGGTGGCTGTTCGCTTCAACATGCCAGCGATGCCTTCGTGGAGAACTGGAAGGTTCAGGTTGTCGAAACCGCGCTCGTCGCGCAGGGCATTTCCACCACGGTCCGGGGAATCATGACCTCGCCCGCGAATGCGCGGCGCCGCGCAGTCCTGTCCGGACGGCGCACGAAGAAGGGTGCGCTCGTTGGCTTTCACGCGCCCCGTTCGGACGTGCTGACGCCGGTGCCCGATTGTCGTCTTCTCGCGCCCGGGATCATGGCGGGGCTGCCAGGCTTCGAGGCGCTTGTCATTGCCGGGGGTAGCCGCAAGGGCGAGGTGCGGATCACCGTGTCCGAGAGCGAGGCGGGGCTCGACGTCTGGGTGTCAGGCGGCAAGCCGCTCGACCTCGCGCTCGAGACCGAGCTTGCACGGATTGCGGGCGAGCAGGGCTTCGCGCGGCTTGCCTGGGGCGACGAGGTCATTGCGACTGCCTTGCCGCCGGTGCAACGGTTCGGCCGGGCCGGGGTGGTTGTTCCGCCTGGATCGTTCCTGCAGGCGACCAAGGCCGGAGAGGCCGCGCTCCTGGCGGCCGTGCAGGAGGCTGTTGGCGACGCGAGCCGTGTAATCGACCTCTTCGCCGGTTCGGGAACGTTTTCCCTGCCGCTTGCCGAACGGGCCGAGGTTCATGGGGTCGAGGGCGAACGCGAGATGTTGCGGGCGCTGGAACAGGGCTGGCGGCAAAGTCAGGGGCTCAAACAGGTGACGGTCGAGACGCGCGACCTGTTCCGCAGGCCGCTTCTCGCGGACGAGTTGGCGGCGGATGCCATCGTGATCGACCCGCCGCGCGCGGGGGCGGAAGCACAGGTCGTGGAAGTCGCGAAGAGCCCGGCTCGGCGGATCGCCGCCGTGTCCTGCAATCCGGTGACTTTCGCGCGCGATGCAAAAATATTAACGGATGCGGGTTACAAACTTGACTGGATCGTCGTGGTCGACCAGTTCCGCTGGTCGTCGCATGTGGAGCTTGCAGCGCAATTCTCCCGATGAGTGGCGGTTCGGACACTTCCCGGTTTCCGGGAAATCGGGTAAATAGCGCATTGAAAAGACGACCTCGGGACAGAAGAAGATGATGAACAGGCGTATGATGATGGCTTCGATGGCGGCCTTTGCCGGACTGTCGGCCTGCTCCTCCAAATTCAAGACCTACAACGGCCCTGAAGTGACCGAGATCTTCGTGTTCAAGGAAAACCGGAAGATGTATCTCATGCATCACCGGGAGGCGCTGAAGGAATTCGACTTCGACCTCGGCTTCGCGCCCTACGGACACAAGCAGCAATATGGCGACGGGCGCACTCCCGAAGGCACCTATTACATCGACCGCCGCAACCCGGACAGCGCCTATCACCTCTCGATCGGTGTTTCTTACCCCAACCCGACCGACAGCGCGATCGCGAAGGAATGCGGCGTGCGCGCCGGTGGCGATATCTTCATTCATGGCGGGCCGACGCTGGCCAGCGACAAGGGCAAGAAGGACTGGACTGCCGGCTGTATTGCCGTGCGGAACAAGGAGATCGAGGACATCTATGCGATGGTTCGCAATGGCACGCCCGTCCATATCGTGCCCGCCGCGCAACCGATCGCTCCGCTGCGTCCCGGGGCCCCGAAGCCGCTCGAAGAGGTGAACCCCGAGGTGCTGATCGCCTATGGCCGCCTGCCGGACCCGGCGCTCGCCCCGGTTGCCTTGACGGATGCCTTGCCGGTCGAAACCATCGTGACCAAGGGTGGGCCCGTGGCTCCGGCATCGGTCTATGGGAATTTTTACCCTCTCCATTGAGGGAAAGAGCTAAGACGTAAAAAGGGCGCCTCAGGGCGCCCTTCGCGTTTCATGGATGGGCCGGGCGGATCAGCCGCCCATGACCATCGTCCACCAGATCTTGCCGTTTTCTTCCTGGAACCATGAAAAACCCATGTTCGTGGCACGGCGATCGAGAATGATATCGCGTGTATCGGGTTGCGCCATCCAGGCCGACAGGGTCTCAAGTTCGGTCTCGAAGGTTTCCGAGATGTTTTCGCCCAGCATGATCCCCGAGTATCCCGCACGCGTCACCCGGTCGATGGGGGAGGAGCCGTCGGACCCAAAGTGCCAGGGGCGGTTCTGAACGGCCATGTCGCGGGAATGGGTCGCGGCCGCCGCTGTGAGTTGCGCGTTCAGTTGCACGGGGGCAAGACCCGCTGCAGCCCGCAGCTCGTTCACGCCGTCCACCATGGAATAGGTGATGCGGTTCGTTTCGGCAGCGGACAGCCGGTTCACGGTCGGCATGGGTTTGCCATCCGGCCCCATGCGCATCCCCGCGCCCGAAGAACAGGCGGCCAGCGACAGCGCCGCCCCGGTCACGATAAAAGCCCTGCGATTCATGATAGTCCGTCCATCCCGCACCTTGCGTTCGCGCTCTCCCTAGCGACAAACAGGGAAACTTTCAATTTGCCGCGACCTAAATCCCGCGTGATCCGCCCACCAGCATTTACGACCGGCGACTTCCCGCCATATACATCGCCGTGGCAATCATCGCTCGCAGGTCATGTTCCGATGTCCGATCCCAAGACACCCTTTCTGGACCGTCGCCTGTTCATTGGCGCGGGTGCGGCAGTTGCCGGGACATTCGCCGCGGCGCGGGTGCTGGCCCAGACCGAATCGCCGCCTGCCTCGACCGAGGTCGAACGGGATCTCTCGGAAGTGGTGAGACGCAACATCTCGTCTTTTCGTTCTCTCGACTGGCGGCCGTACTTCGCGTCCACTCGAAACGGCGCGATCTTGGTCGATATCACGTCGCGCGCGCTGCACTTCTGGAACGAGGATCAGTCGGTCTACAAACTCTATCCGACCTCGGTCCCGCTGACCGAGGATCTGACCCGTGTCGGGCGGACCGAAGTAGTGCAGAAGGTCGAGGGTCCGACATGGCGGCCGACCCCGTCCATGAAGGAGAGAAACCCGGAGTGGCCCGACGTCATTCCCGCCGGGCCCGGCAACCCTCTCGGGACCCATGCGCTCTACCTCTCGTGGACCTATTACCGGATCCACGGGACCCATGACACGCGCAAGATCGGGCGGCGTTCGTCCAACGGATGCGTCGGGCTTTACAATGAGCATATTGCCGAGCTTTTCGCCCTGACCAAAGTGGGAACACAGGTGTTGCTAATTTGACAACAAGGGGCACATTCAACCTGTGACCATTGCATTTTTCCAGCGTTCCTGTTTTCTGCGAAGCACGAGGTACAGAACGACCCTTGTTCCGGTGCGCAAGCGCCGGAAGGACAATTGGAGATTGAAATGAAAAAAGTCATGCTTGTTGCAGCCGTTGCTGCTCTCGCCGCCACCGCCGCTCAGGCCGGCACCCTCATCGACCCGATCGTCGAGCCGGAAATCATCGTGGAACAGTCGTCGTCGTCGTCGAACGCCGGCATCATCGTTCCCCTGATCTTCCTCGCCCTCGTGGGCGTGGGCGTGTTCTGCGCGATCAACACCACCATCTGCTAAGGTTCTTTTCGGACACAGTCCGAGACTTACCGAAGACCCCGCCATTCGGCGGGGTCTTTTCTTTTGCAATCGCCGCAATTTCCTGTTTTCTTAGCACTATCTAAAGCAACCAACCTGATCCCGGGGATTCCCGGGGGGACATTGGAGACCTGAAAATGAAAAAAGTCATGCTCGTTGCAGCCGTTGCTGCTCTCGCCGCCACCGCCGCTCAGGCCGGCACCCTCATCGACCCGATCGTCGAGCCGGAAATCATCGTGGAACAGTCGTCGTCGTCGTCGAACGCCGGCATCATCGTTCCCCTGATCTTCCTCGCCCTCGTGGGCGTGGGCGTGTTCTGCGCGATCAACACCACGATCTGCTAAGTCATTCGCCGGTCTACCGGCAGCGAACCCCGCCCTTCCAGGGCGGGGTTTTTTCGTGTCCTGGACCGCCGTAAATGAAAACGCCCGGTCGCTGTGACCGGGCGTCTTGTTTCTGTGAAGCTCGATGGATCAGATCGACTCGTTGATCCAGCTTTGCAGCGCGGCCTTGGGCGCGGCGCCGACCTTGTTGGACACGACCTGACCGTCCTTGAACATGAAGAGCGCAGGAATGCCGCGCACGCCCATCTGGGCCGGCGAATTCGGGTTCTCGTCCACGTTCACCTTGGCGATCTTGACCTTGTCGCCATATTCGACGGCGAGCTCTTCCAGAGCCGGGCCGATCATCTTGCAGGGGCCACACCACTCGGCCCAGAAATCCACCACGACAGGCACGTCGGACTGGAGGACTTCGGCTTCGAAAGTAGCATCGGTGACGGGAACGGTTGCCATGACTGGTCTCCTGAAATGCGGAAGGTTGATCGGAACCTAGGTATCGGCGTCGGCAGCGTCAAGGACACTAAATGCCGCGCTGGCCAGACCAAGGGGAATGTCCATCAGCGTTCCGGTCCGGGTCCAGAGCACCGCCAGCCCAACCTCCCGGTCCGTATAGATTTTCCCCAGAGCCTCTGCATAGGCGCCCATCTGGCGCAGAATGCTGTCGGGAACATCATCGGCACGCGCCGGAACCGCGATGTTGGATTTGAAGTCGATGGCGGTGACGCGGGAGGGGGTCAGAATCAGCCGGTCGATGATACCCACCAACCGGGTGGCCCCGCCCTTGTCGGTGGGCGCGGAGATGCCGACTTCTGCGAGCGCATCGCCGTCGAAGAGATGGGCAAGGTCCGGGTTGTCCAACGTGATCCGCACTTCCGAGACCAGTTCCGCGACCGTTGCGTCGTCGGCCGCATCATCGCCAAAGGCAAGAAGCGCGCGCGCGTGGTGGTCCCACTCGGTTCGCGGATAGGTCGGAAGAAATTCCAGCAGCCGGTGAATCTGTCGACCTCGTCTCTTCGCCGCTTCCTGATCGAGCTGCCCCGGAGTGGCGCTGAACGTCAAAGGCATGTCGCCGCCAAGATCGGAGGGTGACAAGGTCCTTGGTGGCCGGGGCGGTGTCGGTGCATGGGTCGTCATCCAGTCCGGCAATGCCGCCCGGTGGCTCGAAAGTTTCTCGGTCCTGCCGGGTGCGGCCACCGGCCAGTCGCCCGTCTGATAACGAAGCCCGGCACCCGTGGGCATCTGCTGCGTTATGCATGGCATCCCATGCAGACCGTTCATGACGATGTCGTGCCAGCTTTTCCCCGGTTCCTTTCCGGCCTCGCCCGCTCCGGCAACGATCAGCCAGCTTTCGGCCCGGGTCATCGCGACATAGAGCAGGCGCATCTTCTCTTCCGTCTCACGGGACCGGGCGGCATCGAACTCGGCTAGGAGCGACGCGGGCAGTTCCGCCTTGGACGGGCGCCAGATCGTTGTTCCCTCCAGCGGCATGAGTGGCGAAAGATCCATCGGTCGCTTCACGGCGGTATCGGGCAGGATCACGATCGGGGCCTCAAGGCCCTTCGCGCCGTGGACCGTCATCACGCGCATCTCGTTGCGTTGACGGTCCATCTGCCGCTTGATCTCCACCTCGGCGGCCGCAAGCCAGGTGAGGAACCCGGTGAGGCTGGGCACATCGAGTTGTTCATAGGACAGCGCCTGCGCGAGAACGGCGTCGATGCCGTCGACAGCCTCGTGACCAAGCCTGCCGGTCAACAGGCGGCGGCCATCGTGGCGGGTGAGCATCCGGTCGAGCAGGTCGTAAGGACGCAGGAAATCCGCCTGGTCCAGCATGTCCTGCAGGATCGCCTTTGCCGGATGCCCCTCGGAGTTGCGAAGCGCCTGCCAGAGATAGCCTTCGCGCGGCTGTGCTAGCCGGTAGAGGTCGTCCTCCGACCATCCGAAGAGGGGCGAGCGCAGAAGGGCGGCGAGCGACAGGTCGTCCTCTGGCGTGGCCAAGAACGACAGGAGCGCGGTCAGGTCCTTGACCGCCATCTCCGCCCCGATCTTGAGCCGGTCCGCCCCGGCAATAGGAATCCCGTGCGCTTTGCACTGCGCGATGATCGCGCGGAACAGGGCCGAGCGCCCCTGCACCAGAACGAGGATATCGCCGGGTTCGACCGGCCGCGCGCCGTCGGCTGTGGGAAGGCGTTCCTCGTCGATCAACCGGGCGACTTCTTCCGCAATCTTCTTGGCGAGAATTGCGGTGTGATCCTCTGGCGACGGCATGTCGACGGGATCGTGCCAGGGCTTCGGCTTCTCGCTCTCGGCCTTCTCGACCAGCGGCCATAGGTCAACCCGGCCGGGTCTTGTGTCGTGGAAAGCGAGGTGGTGGGGAATGATGTCGCCCAGTCCTGGCTGCTCGGCAAGCACGGAATCGACGACGGACAGAATGGCAGGCGCCGACCGGAAACTGTGTTCGAGCGGCAGTTGCGCGAGCGGTTTCTCGATGGCGGTCAGACGTGAGCCGAACTCCTGCCGGACCCGGGCAAACTCGGCAGGGTCCGCGCCCTGGAAGGAATAGATAGACTGCTTCGGATCGCCGACGACGAAGATGGACCAGTCGCGATTGGCATGAAGCCCCTCGCCGGACATGAATTCGTCCGCGATGCTGCGGATCACGCGCCATTGGTCGGGCGACGTGTCCTGTGCTTCGTCCACCAGGATGTGGTCGATGCCGCCTTCCAGCCGGAAGAGCACCCATTGGGCCACTTCCGACTGCGTGAGGAGCTGCGCCGTCAGGTCGATCAGATCGTCGAAGTCGAGCCAGCCGCGCTGTGCCTTCGCACGCTCGTATTTCGCGACGAAGGCATGGGCGAAGCTGTGAAGCGCGAAGGACCGCCGTGCCACACGCAGGGCCAGCATCGCCTGATGAGCGTCTTCCGCCCGGGCGCAGAGATCCAGAAAGCCACCAGAGGCACCAGCCAGCGCGGTCGTCAGGGCCTTTGCCGACATGTCCTTCAGAACGGTGCCGGTCTTGGTCAGCACCACGGACTGGAACCGGGCCAGGTCTTCGGGCCCGGGCGTGGTGCGGTCGACAAGCCGAAGCTCCGCCGCCCGCTTCTGCATCGTGGCGGACCCCGCCTCCATGGCTTCAATCGCGGCTTCGATCAGGGCGCCGGTTCCGGGTCCGAAGACCTGCCCGACGAGGTCGCTCTCCGCAAGGTCGGGTGCCAGTCCAAGGGCCTGCTTGATGGCGGCCATGTCCGCTGGCTGTCGAAAGGATTTTGCCTTTCCCGCGATGCTTCGGGTCAGCTCCGCAAACTCGGCGCCAGAATGGTGGCGGGCGACGGCCTCGACCAACAATTGCCCGGTGCCGGAGGCCATCTCTTCGAGCACTTCGTCCTGAAGCAGAAGGGCGCTGCGTTCATCCATTTCCTTGAAGTTGGGGTTCACGCCCGCTTCCATCGGGAACCGGCGCAGAATTGCGGCGCAGAAGGCGTGAATGGTCTGGATCTTGAGCCCGCCCGGCGTTTCGATCGCTTGCGCAAAGAGCCGCCGCGCCACGCCCAGATCCTCGGGCATCCCCGCGCCGAGCGACTGGAGTTCCTCGCGCAGCTCCGCATCGCCCATCATGGCCCAGGCGCCCAGGCGTCCGAACAGACGGTTCTGCATCTCGCTCGCGGCGGCCTTGGTGTAGGTCAGGCACAGGATGTTCTGCGGGGGCGCGCCGGCGAGAAGCAGGCGAGCGACCCGGTCGGTCAGCACACGCGTCTTGCCGGAGCCGGCATTCGCCGACAGCCAGGTGTTGGCATCCGGCCGGGCCGCTTCAATCTGGCGGCGGGTCGCGTCGTCCAAAGTCATTCTCCGACCTCTTCCGGCGACGCGGAGTCCGTGTGGCCCCATTCCCCATAGCGCGCGAGGTGGTCATAGGTGCCATCGCGATCATTGGCCGAAAACATCACTCGCCGCGAGACATAGCCTCTCTCCCGCGTTCGGAAAGAGGCGATGAGCGCGTCGAACTCGGATTCGATCCGGGCCAGCGTCGCCGCATCGGCCTCGACCTCGGCGATCTTCGCGGTGGCACCCAGGCCGATATAGGCGACCCGAGCCGTTTCCGCTGACCCAAGGGTCGCGAAGCCGCCTGCATGGGCCACCAGCGCCTCGAGCAGGAGCTGTTTGTCATAGGCGAGCTGTTGGTCCTTGGTCGGAATCTGCCCGGTCTTGTAGTCGTAGAGCGCGACGCGCCCGTCGTTGAGAACGTCGATCCGGTCGGCAAACCCGTAAAGCGTGAAGGGGGGATCGAAGAACGACGCCTCGCCTCTCTGTTCGGTCAGGGTCTCGGCCGCCTGCGACTGCCGCTGCCGTTCGCCTTCGAGGAACCAGTCGACGTTGCGTTCGAGTTTGGCGAGCCACAAGAGCCGCGCCGCGGGCCAGGGGACATTCTGTTCGAAGACCGCCTTGGCGGTTTCCAGAAGGCGCTCTCTGGCGTGCTCCGGCATCTCGTCGGCGGGCGTCTCGCGAATGAACCGCTCGAAGACCTTGTGCAGGATCGTGCCCTTGAGCGGCGCGTCCGGCGTGCGGTGGAGCGGGTCGAGCGCGTGGAGCCTCAAGATTTTTTGCGCATAGATCGCGTAGGGGTCGCGCACCATTTTGCCGATCTGCGTGAAGCTGAGGCGATTGGGGCGCACGTGGACCGGGGGCTTTGGTGCCGGGCGCGTGGCGCGCGGAACGACCCTTTCGGGGGCGTCGAGGTCGTCCACGCGATCAAGCCAGATTTGACCGCGCGCGCGCATCTGGGTCAGTGCATCACGCCCTTCCGGCGACATGCCCTGCATCAGGTTGCTCAGCCGGTTGATCCAGCGGGAGGGAACGGTTTCGGAATCGTCGCTTCGCACAGACCGCGTGAGCAGCACTTTCTTCGCGCCGATAGCTTGTTGGAAATCATGGGCAGAAAGGCCGATGCGCCGCTCAGGCAGGAGGAGCCCGGCGGCGTGCCGCATGGCGCGGTTCATCCAGGGGTCGGGCGAGGGCGCTTCGGGCCAGGTTCCATCGTTGAGCCCGGCGAGGATCACCAGACCGACGCCCTGAACCCGCGCCTCGAGCGTGCCCCAGATCATGATCCCGGGGTGGGATTCGCGCGCCTCCCGGACCTCTCGCCCGTTCAGGACGCCAGTGAAGAGGTCGCGAAATTCGACGGCGTTCATCGTGCCGCCGTAGGGTGCCTGAAGCCGCAGCTCGTCTAAGGTGCTCCGCGCGACACGGCCGGGCTCTTTCTCCCAGAGGCCGCCGCTGCCGTCTGCCGCCGATCCTGCCGCGAGCAACTCGGCGATGCGGACCGTCGCGTCGACGTGATCCAGAAGCGGCCGGTCACCGACGTCGGCAAGCAGGGACAGGACCATTGCGATCCAGTCCGTCCATTTGATCCTGCCGAGATCGGACTCGGCCCAATCGGCCAGGGTCTTCGCATCAGGGAAGGGCATGTCCCGGCGCAGCGCCTTCAGTTCAAGGTCGCGGGTCAGGCGCAGATGCTCGCCCCGGCCTTCACCGCTATGGGTGAGCGGGTGCTTCAGCAGCGTCAGAAGCTCGACCCCGGTGATCTTGCGTCCGCGCAGGTCGGCGACATGGCGAAGGAGCCGGCCGGGGGCGGTCAAGGGCAGGGGCCGCCCCGCGCTGTCATCCGGCACGATGCGCCAGCGGTCGAGCGCCGCTGTCACTTGCCGGGTCAGCGTCCTGTCGGGTGAGATAAGCGCCGCGGGTTCTCCGCGCTCGGCTGCGTCCCGCAGGACGAGGGCAATGGCGGTGGCCTCCTGCCGTGGGGAAGTCGCTTCGAGGAGCGTCAGATTGCGGGTCGCTTCGTCGATACCGCGGAACGCCGGCCCTTCCTTCTGCCAGGAATCCGTGACCGGCGCCGGGCGCAGCGCGAGTGACACAAGCGCGTTGCGCTCTGGCACAGGGGGCTCCATGTCGTGCCAGGGCCGAACATGGGACCACGGCAAACCGAGAGACGTCAACAGCCGACGGAACCGGAATTGCGGGTGATCCTCGGCGGTCAGGGCGTTATCCGCCTTGTCCCACACGTCTTCGGGCAGGTCGAAGTCGAAGCCCGGAAGCACGACAGCACCTTGCGGCAGCCGTGCCACAGCTTGCATGAAGACCGAGGTCGCGCCGCGTGACCCGGTGGAGCCGACAAGGAGGACCGGATCGCGCGGCGGATCGGTTTCCCAATCCCGCACCAGCCGCTCGATCACGCGCCTTTGCCGCCCTTCGGCATCCGGCGGCTCGCCGCTTTCGGCGCCCAGGAAACGCTCGGCCAGATCGAGGAAGGCAAGACTGCGCGCCCAATAGCGCGAGTGGTTCGAGACATCGAGTCGTCGCAGCGCCTCGATGGCCACGCCTTCACCCTGCATCTCGTCCAGCAGGGCCGCGAGGCTCTCGGCGAGCGAAAAGGATGCGTGTTTCGGGGCGAGGTCGGGCTGGCTGTCCAGCAGTTGCGCAATGAGTTCCGCGAGTTCCAGGCGCCGGCGCAGGGGAGACACCGCAGGGGGAATGTCGGCAAAGGCCGCATCGGTCCCAAGGTCCGTCACCAGCCGGATCTTCGGCAGCAATCCGGCGGGACCCTGCGCGAACAGCTCGGTGATCCGGCGACGCATGCGCTGGGTGTTGACGTAAAGTGTCACCCTTGCCATGGCCTCCGGCGGCGCACCGGCAAGCCGGGCGCGCAGGCCGTCCACGATGGCCTGCGGGAAATCGCATCCGGGCGCCTGGGCGAAGAGGCGGGGCAGGTCCGAAGGGTCAAACATTGCGCGCAGTTTTCAACAGGGCTTCCGCCTGCGCAATCCCCTCCGGCCGTCCGACGTCGCACCAGCCGCCGTCATGCAACGTTCCGAAAAGCCGGTCGTTTGCGGCCATGCGGTCCCAGAGCAGGTTGAGGGAAAAGACCGGCTCGGCGATATCGGCCAGCGCGTCGGTCCTGATGATCTGCGCACCGGAATAGACGTATCCCGGACCCCGCGACAGGCGACCGTCCGACGTCATGGTGAAGTCGCCGGTCCCGTTGTGTCCGGTCGCGCGGTCCGGCGGCAGGAGGAGCAGGAGCGCGTCCATCCGGGACGGGTCCCAGGTGGCAGCGAGTTCTTCGAGCGGGTTGCGGCCGGACCAGACGGCGTCGGTGTTGAGCGTGAAGACGGGACCCTCGCCCAGCAAGGGCAACGCCTGTCTGAGCCCGCCGCCGGTCTCGAGGATCTGCTCGTCTTCGAGCGACAGCGCGACGCCCTTCGGGGCAAGATGTGCAGCGAGCTGTTCGGGCAGGTAGTGGAGATTCGCGACCACCCGGTCGATGCCGGCTGCATGGGCGATGTCGAGCGCGTGGTCCACGAGGGGCTTTCCCTCGACTTCGATGAGCGGTTTCGGCACGGCTTGGGTCAGGGACCCCATCCGCGTGCCGAATCCTGCGGCGAAGAGCATCAGCGCGTCGGGATGGTTCCGCATTTCGATTTCAACACTGTCAGGATCTGGGGGGAGGGGGCGGGGAGCGTATCTACGACCGCCTGGCGGAGGGCGCCGAATGCGGGATGCGCCAGGTCGATCATGAGATTGGCCCAGGTGCGCGGGATCAGGTCGACGTAATGCGCCTTGCCATAGTGGAGCGACAGCCGCGCGAAGACGCCGAGGATGCGCAGGTTGCGCTGGGCGGAGACGGCCGCACAGGCACGGGTGAAGTCGTCTGGGTCGGTTTGCGTGGATCGGGCGTAATGCGCGATCATCGCGCTGGTCGTGGCGGGGTCCACATCGCGCCGCGCGTCGCGGGCGAGCGACATGAGATCATAGGCGGGATGGCCGATCCCGGCGTCCTGAAAGTCGAGCAGCCCGACGTTCGCGGGCGCGTCGCGGTCGGGAAGCCAGAGCAGGTTCTCGGCGTGATAGTCCCGCAGGACAAGAACCGGCTGGACCACGGGGAGCGTGGCGAAGGCATCGGCGAGCGTCTCTTGCACCCGCGCCTTGGCGGTGTCGTCCTTCGTGCCGGTCGCGCCGAAAAGGTACCAGTCGTGGGCAAGCCCGGCGAGGGTCGTCATGGTCTCGAAGCCATAATCCGGCGCTTCGGGCAGGGGCGCGGCATGGAGCGCGATGAGCGTGTCGGTGGCGGCCAGATAGAGCGCGCGTTCCCTGGTGGGATCCACCTTCGTCATCGACGCGAAGAGGTCATTGCCAAGGTCTTCGATCAGGAGAAGGCCCAGGGCGTCGTCTTCCGCGTGAATGTGTGGCGCGGAGAGGCCATGGGCCGACAGGTGGCGCGCCATGGTGCAGAAGGGTCTGACATCCTCGCCCAGATCGGGATTGGCGTCCATCAGGATGGCGAGCCGATCCCCGTCACGCAGGCGACGGTATCTGCGGTTGGATGCGTCGCCCGCAAGGTGGGTTTGCGTGGCGTCTGACCAGCCGTGGGTGTCGAGGAAGGCCGTTATGGCCACTTCGCGTTCTGTCATGGGCGCTCACTGCCGAAGGCTTGAAGGATTGTCCGAAGATCGGGCGGCGCACCTGTGATCACAAGGCTCCGTCCGTCGTCACCTGTCGCCGTGAAATTAAGTTGAACGGCATGCTCCGGTGCGAGGTCGCCAAGACGGTCGGGCCATTCGACAAGGCAAAGCGCGGTATCGAATGCGTCGATCAGGCCAAGTTCCTCGATCTCGTCCGGGCTGGTGAGCCGGTAAAGGTCCGCGTGCCAGATCTCGAGGGTGCCCGCGTCGTAGGTCTGGACCAGCGTGAAGGTGGGCGAGGGGATGTCTTCCGGCGGTTTGCCCGCAGCGGCCAGCAAGGTCTGAATGACCGAACGCGCGAAATGGGTTTTTCCGGCGCCGATCGCCCCGGAGAGAAGCAGAACGGTCCCGGGCCGCAGGACTGGCGCCACGGCGTCGGCCAATGCGCGCGTTTCGTCGGGAGACGCGAGGTCGAGCAGGATGTCGGGCGCGTGGGAGATCATGGGTCTCTTGTAACGGCCCGACTCCGGGCGGCAAGCATGATTTCGGGCGCGACGACGGTTCGTTTACTGTGCCGCGATGGCAGGGAGTTCATCCAGTTCCGACAGCTCCGTCATGCGGCCCTCGCCCGTGAAAAGCGGAACGAATTCGACCATCGTGGCGCCGCGCAGCAGGGGAATGGCGTTGAGCCCGAGGCGTCGTCCGTCGAGGCGTGCCACCGGCGCGCTCCAGGGGTCCCGGGAGGCTTGATGAAGCACGAAGGATTCGAGGTCCGACCAGAGGGCGGAGGGGGCGCAGGCGTCTTGCCAGGTTCTCACGAGCTGGGAAATGTCGCCCGGTTGTTCGGTCTCGCTGCGATCTTCGGCCCAGAGTGCACGGTGCGCTTCGTTGGCGAGCAAGATGTTGCCGCTGTCGGACAGGACGACGATCGCACTGGTCATGACGTCGAGAACGGCCCGCACGGTTTCCATGTCAGTTCTGAAGCGGCGTTCGACGGTGATCTCGTCGGAAATGTCCTCGAAGAGAAAGGCGATGGCCCCATCGGGGTGCGGATGGCCCGTCACCCGGTAGGTTTCTCCATGCGGCAGGGTCCAGGTTTCCTCGAATGTCCCGTCCTCTGCCTGTGTCGTGAGATCGGAAATCCGCTGACGCCATTCCCGGTAATCCTTGGGTTCGGGCATCACCTTCATTTCGCGCAGACGGTCGAAGAACGCCCCCACGGTCGGATGAGTGACGAGGAAATCCGGGCGGATGCCGGTCAGGTCGAGCAGCGCCGGGTTGAACATGGTCAATCCCCGACTGCGGTTGAAAATGGCCAGTCCGATCGGGAGGGAGGCGAAGGTCTTGGACATGGTGACGACGAATTCGCTTTGCGACCGTTCCGCGCGAACGAGGTCGTCGATGGGCCGCGCGACGCAGAGCTGTCCTGAAAGGTCCGCGACCACGTCGACGTCAAACCAATTGCGCGTCTCCCGGTCGGGGAAGGCGACAGAATGGCGGGTCGTCGCCGGGGCGCCACCGTCCATGGCGGGGGCGAGATCGAAGAGGCGCGCGGGTGGCCAGCTCGGACGGGCGTCCTGCGCCAGCCGCTCGACCATGTCGAGATAGGCAAGGTTGCACCATTCGACGGTGCCATCGGCCGCTTCCCGCCAGATCGGGAGCGGGGCGTGGTCTGCCACACGGCGCAGACCGTCGACCTCTTGTTCCAGCGCCGCATAGGCGTGGCGATCCGGGCCCTGCACCGCCGCCTCCGGTTCGACCGGCAGGAGCGAGATCCGTGCCAGTCCTTCGCGCCACCTTGCATGAAGCATCGTGGCGCCATCCTCGGAGAGCCGGTCTTTCTCCCCGGCCGAGGCGAGGTCGGAGAACCAACGTTTCAGATCGGGAAAATCCCGCGACAGCCGCGTTTCCAGACGCAGCCAGTCCGATCCCCAGCCCGGATCGCGCCCTATGAAGGCTCGCGCCGAAGGGCTGGCATCAAGGAGCCGTTCGTTGCGGAAGAGAAAGACGATGGCGTCGGCTTCGGCATCGGATGCCAGTGAGAGCTTCGAGGGGAGACGTTCACGAAGCCAACCCGCGAGCATGAGCGCCGAGAAGGCGATCATGAAGGCGGTCAGGACAATGCCGACGGCGAGGATCAATGTCATGCTGGCGGACCCGCGTGCGTGAACGACTGTAAGCGTGTACCAGCGATAGGGACGTTTGGTTAACGAACGCTTAATGCGCTCAGGCGTCGAAGCGCGTGTTCTCGGGCAGGGCGGTCGATCCTTGCGTGCTCTCGATCCGGTTCGGGCGCGGCCAGACGACCTCAACGATCGCACCTTCGGGACGTCCCGGATGCGAAGAGCCGTCGAAGGGCTCGCTGCCATTGGCAAAGGTCAGTTCGGCGCCGGTCCGCTCCAGAAGTGTCTTGGCGATGAAGAGGCCAAGGCCCATGCCCTCGTAGCCCGGTCTCTGGTCGTCCCGCCGGTTGCGGCGTCGGCGGATGAAAGGGTCGCCGATGCGCCCCAGAAGGGCCGGGGGATAGCCGGTGCCGTCGTCCAGGATCCGCACGGACACGCCGTGATCGGACCAGGCCGTTTCGATCCAGACCGTCTCGCTCGCGAAATCGACGGCGTTCTGGATCAGGTTGCGCAACCCGTGGATCAATTCGGGTTGGCGCAGGATCGTCGGTTCGTCTTCGTCGCCCTCGTCCTGCAGGATCGTCTTGCCGCGTCCGATGTGGGGGGCGGCGGCCTCGGCAATCACGGCCGACAGCGGTGCGGTGCGCAAGTGGAGGTCGTCTTTTCCGGTCCGGCCCATGGAATGCAGGATGTCGCGACAGCGATTCGCCTGATCCCGGATCAACGCGGCATCGTCCCGAAGGTCGCTGCCCTCAGGCAGTTCGGAGACCATTTCGGAGGACACGAGCTTGATGGTCGCGAGGGGGGTGCCAAGTTCATGTGCCGCAGCGGCGACCACCCCGCCAAGGTCGGTCAGCTTCTGCTCCCGCGCCAAGGCCATCTGGGTGGCGAGGAGCGCCTGGCTCATCGTCTGGGTTTCCTTCGCGATCTGCCGGGCGTAGCCGGCGATGAAGGCGATGGCGACCACGATCGCGACCCACATGCCAAAAAGATAGACGTCTGGCAGGCGCAGCACCTCGCCTGATTGTGTGAGAAGCGGAATGTGAAAGACGGTCGACAGGGTGACGCTCAGGATCGCGGCACCTCCGATGAGCATGGTGGACCGCAGGGACAGGGCGGTCGCCGACACCGTGACCGGGGCGGCGACAAGCACGGCGAAGGGATTGTTCAGCCCGCCTGTCACCGTGATGAGCAGGCACAATTGCAGCGTATCGAACAGCAGCATCGAAGCCGCTTCCCGTTCGGACAACCGCCTGTTCTTGGGAAAGACCGCGTGGATGGCAAGGTTGGCGATGATGGACAGACCGACGATGATGGCCGCGAACCCGATTTCGACCTGCAACTTGAAGACCCATACCGCAACCGCGATGGCCCCGGCCTGTCCGGCGACGGCGACCCACCGGAGCAGGGTCAGTGTCTGGAGACGCACCCAGTGGCGGCTCGGGTTCTTCGCGAAAAGCTCGCTGGTGTCCGACATCTGTCCCGTTCGTGAAAGGTTGCGACGATTTCACCCCTTGTTAGAGGGGGGCGGTTGGCCGATCAATGCGGCGCGAAGGACAGGAGACCGAAATGACACGAACGATAGCTCTTGGCGGGGTCGCCCTGCTGGCCCTGGTGATCGGCGGGACCGCCGTCTATGTCGTGGCGAACCAGTCGGACGATCAGTTCGCGGCCTGTCGGGGATCGGCGGTCGCGACAGGTCCGGGGAGCATTGGCGGGCCGTTTACATTGGTCAGTGAGGATGGCGAAACCGTCACGGATCAGGACGTGTTCACCAAGCCGACCCTGCTTTATTTCGGCTATACCTTCTGCCCCGACGTCTGCCCGCTCGACAATGCGCGCAATGCGGAAGCGCTCGATCTCTTGCAGGAGCAGGGGCGCGATGCGCAGATGGCGATGATTTCCATTGACCCGGAGCGCGACACGCCCGAGCAGATGAAGGACTTCACCTCCTATCTGCATGACGACATGATCGGTCTGACCGGCTCGCCGGAACAGGTTCGGGCCGCCTCGCAGGCCTACAAGACCTATTACCGCAAGCAGGAGGGTGATCCGGAATACTACCTCGTGGATCACTCGACCTTCACCTATCTCGTTCTTCCCGAGGTTGGGTTCGTCGAGTTCTTCAAGCGCGACGACAGTGCCGAAAAGATCGCCGAGACGACGTCCTGTTTCATTGACGCATCAAGTTAGGGTTCGATGACCCGGACCGTTTGACAGGGGCGGCTCGCTTCGGAATGATTCCTGCGAGGTAAATGCGGGCAGAAACGGAGCCATCGTTGAGCGTGGCACTGGAAAAACTGAAGATCGCCTATATGCCGGTGCCCAAGGCCGCCTGTTCGTCGGTCAAGGCGGCACTGGCTCAGGTCGATCCCGATGTGACCTACCGCTGGCGGCGGGCGCGGCGTTCGCAGACCTACGTGCATGCCCTTTATCCGACGCGCCGGTTCCGCCCGCATCGCTGGGAAAAATACGCCGGGGGCGAATGGTGGCGCTTCACCGTGGTGCGCGATCCGTTGCGCCGGCTCCTGTCGGTCTACTCAAACCGGGTGCGTGACTTCAACGAACTGGAAAACTCCCCTCGGGTGCGGGAGGCCGATGCGCTGCCCGTCGATCCCGATCCAGACTTTTTCTTCCAGAATCTCCAAGCCTATATCGACAACTCCTCCGTCATAAAACACCACGCCCTGCCGACCTATCTGTTCACCGGTCCTGCCCCCCTGCAATTCGACCGGGTCTACCGCGTCGACGAATTGTCCGCGTTTGCCCATGACCTCGCGGACAGGACCGGGCAGGAGGTCGTGCTGCCCAAACTCAACACCAGTGGCGAGCGGCTGACGCTGGACACCTTGAAGCCCGAAACGGTCGATGCGCTTCGTGACAGGCTCGCCCCGGAATACGCTGAACTTGACGGGTATTTTGACAATCCCTTCGAGCGGCAAGTTTACGGTGCCGCCTGAGACGATTTGCTGCGGCCTTTTGACATGCATCAATTTGACCAGATTAACGGTGATGCATAAGGTCTTGCGAATGCGAACAGTGATCAAGGTGCCCCATGTCGGATGAAGCCACACTGGACCTTGGTCCGGATGTCTCGCTCTTGCTTGTCGATGATGACGAGCCGTTTCTGAAACGTCTTGCGCGCGCGATGGAAAAGCGCGGCTTCTCGGTCGAGATGGCCGATACCGTCGCTGGTGGCAAGGCCATCGCCACCGCGCGGCCGCCCGCCTACGCGGTGGTGGATTTGCGGCTCGGCGACGGCAACGGGCTCGACGTGGTCGAAGTGCTGCGTGAACGGCGGCCCGATGCGCGGATCGTTGTGCTGACTGGCTATGGCGCCATTGCGACGGCGGTCGCGGCGGTGAAGATCGGGGCGACCGATTACCTGTCGAAGCCTGCGGATGCCGACGACCTGATCAAGGCGTTGCTCGCCAAGGGCGACGAGCTGCCCGAGCCGCCCGACAATCCGATGAGCGCGGACCGGGTGCGGTGGGAACACATCCAACGGGTCTATGAGCTTTGCGACCGCAACGTGTCGGAAACGGCGCGGCGGCTTGGCATGCACCGGCGGACCCTGCAACGTATCCTCGCCAAACGGTCACCGAAGTGAGGTTGGCCGCTTTCGCGTTGCTCCTGCTCGCAGGCTGCGGAGCGGCAGGAACGGTGCCGACGACGCCGGCGCGGCAGGGCGTCACCTTCGTGCCGGATGCGAACGGACTGGGCGTCGCCGGACGCAGCACCCGGATCGACTTCGGCCGTTCGCCCAGCGGCGTCATCCCCGTGATGGAGCGCGAGGTGGGGCAGGGCCGGGACAAGCCCTTGGCCAATTGCCCGAGTGGCGTAGTGCGCGTCGTGGATTATGCCGGTCTCGAGCTTTCGTTCAGCGACGAACGGTTCGTCGGCTGGCGCCAAGACGATGCTTCCGCCGGGCAGACTTGCGCCTGAATAGAGACTGTTACGGGTTGGCGGTGCGACGCAGCCACGTCCGGAATGTCTTGGCGCCCGGGGACAGGACCGTGGGTCGCGTGACAAGGTGATAGCCCAGCCCTTCGGCGTCACCCTCGAACAGCGACACGAGCTGACCATTCGCGAGATCCGGCTCGACGAGCGCCCGCGACTGGATCGACAGGCCAAGACCGGCGCGAACGGCGGAGAGCACCATCGAGTTGTTGGGCATCTCCTGCGCCCCGACCTTGGAGAAATCGACGCCGATGGTCTTGCCCCAGATGCGCTGTTCCCGTGCGGCCTGGGAAAAGAACCAATCCCATTGCGACAGGTCGCGCAGGTCCTCGATCCGCCGCGCCTTGGTGTAGCCCGGTGCGCTGATAAGCACGAATTGCGACACCGCGAGAGGTTCCACGTCGTGGCCGGGCCAGTTCCCGTCACCGAAGCGGATCGCGATGTCGATGCCGTCGCGGCGAAGATCGGAAAGGGTCATCGACGGCACCAGCCGCAGTTCGACCTCTGGATGCTCGGCCCAGAACCGCCCCATCCGCGGGATCAGCCATGTTTCGGCGAAACTCGGCGTCATCGTCACGGTGACGGGGCGGAGCCGGTTGCGGTCAAGGAGCGTGGTCACACCCTCGCCGATCCTGTCGAACCCTTCGGCGAGCGCGCTGGCCAATTCCGTCCCGGCTTCCGTCAGGCGCATCTGGTGCCCTTCTCGCGACGCAAGGCTTTCTCCGAAGTGTTCCTCCAGCTTGCGCAAATGCTGGGCAATGGCGGCATGCGTCACGTTCAGGTCACGGGCGGCGGCGGACTGCGACCCGTGTCGGGCGAGTGCATCGAAGGCGCGCAGGGCAGCGAGGGAGGGGAGGCGGGACCAGTCCATGGATGACTGTTAGCACAGCTTACATTTCTGAAACATTAGAAACTGGCCCGACTCGGTCCTGTGACGCATGTTGACGGCAGGACCTTTGACCTGAAGGAGAAACACCATGTTGGGCATTTTCGGCGACGTTTGTCGTATCGCCACCGGTGGCTACCGCCGGGAAGAGAGCTTCGCGCAGCGCCAGCGCCGGATCGCGTTCGAGGAACGCGAGCGTGACGCTGCGCGGCGGTCCATGCGGGATTTCCGCGACCAATACAAGGGATAGGAGGCGAGCATGACCCGGATCCTGAACCGTCTTCTGCACACCGGATCGCATCTTTCGGCCGGAATAGAGACGCATTTCGAGCGGGAGTATCACATCCGCCACGAAGACCTCGTCCGTCGCCGAGATGCGGAAGCAGAGCTTCACCGCCAGCTTCGGCGCCGGATCAATCTGTGATCGAGCGCCACAGGACACTCCCCGACTGACCCGCCGCCGTTCACCGCGCGGCGGGTTTTTTTACAGGGCGGCGAGAAGCGTATTGTGTCGTGCGACGAAGTCGTGCCGGACCTCGACAGGCGGGCGCAGCACGATCCGGAGGTCCGCAATCAGGCCCTCGTCAGGGTGACCGAAGAACTTGTCGCTCTCGGCCATGGTGAACCCGGCGATCTGGGTCGCCTCGAGCCAGGCCGAGACGCGGTCCGCTTTCTTGATCGCCTTCTTCACCGGCGCAGGGATCTTGGCAGGCAGGCCGAAGCGCAGGTGCACTGCCGCTGTCAGGCGGTCGTCGAGGTCACCGTATCCCGGCCCGACCGCGTTCTTCACCGGCGAGATCATGTCGCCGATCACGTATTCGGGCGCGTCGTGAAGCAGCGCCGCCAGACGCCATTTGACGGGCGCATTGGGGTTCATGCGCGCATAAAGCTCTTCCACCAGAAGTGAGTGCTCCGCCACCGAATAGGCGAAGTCTCCCTTGGTCTGTCCGTTCCAGCGCGCGACAAAGGCGAGCCCATGGGCGATATCCTCGATCTCGATGTCCATCGGCGTCGGGTCGAGCAGGTCGAGCCTGCGACCGGACAACATGCGCTGCCAGGCCCGTGCCATCAGATCGAGCGCCCCTCGGGCAGGTAGACCAGGTTGCCGTGAATCCGGCTGACCCGGTCATAGTTCACGCGCGGGAAGTTCCGCTTTAGCCAGCGGGGGCGATCGAATTCTTCAAGGATGATGATCGGCTTCCACCTGTTGATGATGTGATAGGCGCCCAGCAAGGCCTCGCCTTCGTGCCCCTCGACATCGAGTTGCAGGATCGACACCGGACGCTCAAGCGGAACCACGAAGTCGAGCATGAGCGCCTCGACCTTTTCCACGCCTGCACCCGGACCCTCGACGAAATGGGAATGGCCCCCGAGCGCTTCGCCGTCTTCCTTGTGGGTGCGGAAGTGGATCGCCCCGTTGCGGTCGGAGAGGGCGGCATTCGTCAGCGTGACGTTCGAGAGGTCGTTCAGAGCGATGGTTTCACGGGCATGGCGGTGGCTCGCGGGGTTGGGTTCAAAGGCCCATATCCGCGCGTCGGGTGCCATGGCCGAGGACAGCCCGGGCAGGAAATCACCAAAGAACGTGCCAGCGTGGATGATGTCACCCGAACCTGCGTGTTCGCGCATGAAGGCGATGGTCCCGGGTTCATAGACGTCCCCGGCCTTGACGAGCCGCACGGCGGGACGGGCGTCGAGCCCGTCGGGCACGGAATAGCGGCCATATTCGTTCTGGAATATCTCTGTCTGGTCCATGTCCCTGCCTTTTTGGGCCAAAGTCGCGACAACGACCGGCAAAGTCAACGCGGGCGTCGTTGCGCCCTTATCCTTCGGGTGCTAGTCACCAGACAACTTTGAATTCGACGGAGAACGACCGTGACGCAAGACTATATCGTGAAGGACATTTCGCTCGCCGATTTCGGCCGCAAGGAGCTGGATATCGCCGAGACCGAGATGCCCGGCCTCATGGCGCTGCGCGAGGAATTCGGCGCGTCGCAGCCGCTTGCCGGGGCGCGGATCGCCGGGTCGCTTCACATGACGATCCAGACGGCCGTCCTGATCGAAACGCTTGTCGCGTTGGGCGCTGATGTGCGCTGGGCGTCGTGCAACATCTTCTCGACGCAGGATCACGCGGCTGCAGCGATTGCGGCCGGGGGCACGCCGGTGTTCGCGGTAAAAGGCGAAACGCTCGAGGAATACTGGACCTATACCGACAAGATCTTCCAGTTCGAAGACGGCGCCAACATGATCCTCGACGACGGCGGCGATGCAACGATGTATATCCTCATCGGTGCGCGCGTCGAAGCGGGCGAGACCGACATCATCGAAACGCCCACGAGCGAGGAAGAGGTCTGTCTCTTCAACCAGATCAAGAAACGTCTGGCGGCCTCGCCGGGCTGGTTCACCGCGCAACGTGACAAGATCAAGGGTGTCTCGGAAGAAACGACCACGGGCGTTCACCGTCTCTACGAGTTGATGAAGAAAGGTCTTCTGCCCTTCCCGGCGATCAACGTGAACGACAGCGTGACGAAGTCGAAGTTCGACAACAAGTACGGCTGTAAGGAATCGCTCGTCGACGGGATCCGCCGCGCAACCGACACCATGATGGCTGGCAAGGTGGCCGTGGTCTGCGGATACGGCGACGTGGGCAAGGGTTCGGCGGCGTCCCTGCGCGGGGCCGGGGCGCGGGTGAAAGTCACCGAGATCGACCCGATCTGTGCCCTTCAGGCGGCGATGGACGGGTTCGAGGTCGTGACGCTGGAAGATGTCGTCGCGAGCGCGGATATCTTCATCACCACCACCGGCAACAAGGACGTCATCCGCATCGAGCACATGCGCGAGATGAAGGACATGGCGATCGTCGGCAACATCGGCCATTTCGACAACGAAATTCAGGTCGCCGCGCTCAAGAACCACAAATGGACCAACATCAAGGACCAGGTGGACATGATCGAGATGCCCTCGGGCAGCCGCATCATCCTTCTGTCCGAAGGGCGCCTTCTGAACCTCGGGAATGCCACGGGGCATCCGTCTTTCGTTATGTCGGCCTCCTTCACCAACCAGGTGCTTGCGCAGATCGAGCTTTGGACCCGTGGCGACGACTACAAGAACGAGGTCTATATTCTTCCCAAGCACCTCGACGAAAAGGTCGCGCGTCTGCACCTCGGTCGCATCGGCGTGAAGCTGACCGAGCTGAAGCCAGAACAGGCGAGCTATATCGGCGTGACAGTGGATGGGCCCTACAAGCCCGAACATTATCGCTACTGATGGGAATCCATACCGTCGTTGCGGAAGGCCGGTCGATCGACCGGCCTTTTTCATTTTAGATCAGTGGTTTACGAAGTCTCAAGAAGGTTCCCAGGGTTGCGGCCATTGGCGGACAACGGCCTGTTGGGGACCTTCCACCGGCGCCCTTTCGCCAACGGCGTCGGTGCCTCGCGAATTCAGCGATGAGCGCAGGAACCAAGGGGGCTTCAGCGCCGTTGGACCTGCAATTCGTGACTGAGAAGGAGGCACGTTATGAAACTTAATAAATTCCTCATGAGCGCTGGTATCGCGGCTATTGTGGCTGGCGGGGCGTTCGCACAAGACACCGCTGTCGAACCCGAAGACGACGCGGTCGCGGCCGAAGAGCCGATGACCCCGGCCGAACCGATGGCGGACGACATGGCTTCCCCGGCCGACCCGATGGCTGATCCGACCGCTGAAGGCGAGGCGATGCAGCCGACCTTCACGTCGCTCGAAGAGATGACTGTTGGCGATGTCGTGGGCTTTGTCGCCTATGACCCCGAAGGCAACCGGATCGCCGAGATCGACTATGTGATCCAGGCGTCGGCTGATGCGGAAGCGGAAGCCGTTCTCGGTATCGGCGGGTTCCTCGGCCTTGGTGAACACACCGCCGGTGTGCCGCTGTCGAACTTCGAACTTCGTGAAGACGGCATGAGCTTCCAGCTCAACGCCGACAAGGAGATGCTCAAGGAGCGTCCGGAGATCGACGAGGCCAATATCGAAGGCCTTCCGGATGAAACGCCGATCAGTCAGCTCCTGGCCGCGGCTGAGCCGGTCGAAGAACCGGCTGTGACCGAGGAAGCACCGGCCGCGACGGACGATGCGACCGAGGAAGCGCCGATGGCTGAAGAAGAGCCGATGGCGTCGGACGACACCGCGACGGAGAGCGAAGAAGAGCTCGACACCGATGTCGCCACCGAAACCGAAGAGCCGGTTGAAACCGAAGAAGAATCGACCGTTCAATAAGTCGATCCTTCACCGAAATCAGGGCGCGTCCATCTCGGGCGCGCCCTTTTTCATGTGCGGTTGCATGTCCCGGCTCCTCGCGACAGGATCGCCGCGAAACGGAGGGAGCGGACATGCGGGTGATCGTATTCGGGACAGGTGCCATCGGGGGTGCTGTGGCGGCGGCGCTTGCGCGCAGTGGTGCGGATGTGACGGCCATCGCCCGCGGCACCCAGCTTGACGCGATCCGCGAGAGGGGATTGCGGCTTCGCACGCCGGAGATGGATGAAGTGATCCAGTTCGACGTCGTCGGGTCTCCGGAAGAAGCGAAGATCGGTCCCGACGATGCGATCCTATTGACCATGAAAGGCCAGCATACGCAGGCCGCTCTCGAACAACTGCGGGACGCGGGGGCGACCACCCAGCCGATCTTCTGCCTTCAGAACGGCGTGGCGAACGAAGGCAAGGCGCTGCGCCTGTTTCCCAATGTGCACGGAGTGACGGTGATCATGCCGACGACCTTCGTGACCGCAGGCGAGGTTGTCGTGGAAGCCTCGCCCGCCTTCGGGATCTTCTACACCGGGCGCTATCCCGGCGGGGCAGGGCCTGAAGACGAAGCACTCGCGAGCATCCTGTCAGCAGCGAACATCGCCTGTTTCCCGCGCGAAAATGTCATGGCGTCGAAATACGGCAAGCTTATCCTGAACCTTGGCAACATCCTTGGCGCTGCGCTCGGTCCCGGGGCGGACGTTGGCAGCCTGCGGTCGGACCTGAGGGCCGAGGCCGAAGCCGTGTTTCGCGCCGTTGGGATCGAGTGGGAGGAGGTCGGTGCGGACCATCCGGATCGGAAGACCTACCTGCGCCCGGGCAGCGTGCCCGGGTTCAAGGGGGTCGGCACCTCGACCGCGCAAAGCCTCGTCCGGGGCACGGGAAGTCTCGAAACAGACTGGCTGAATGGCGAGGTTTCGCTTCTGGGGCGCCTGCACGGGATCGCGACACCGGCAAACGACGCCTGCACCCGGATCGGTGCACGGATGGTGCGCGAAGGGCTGAAGCCGGGGGACCTGACTCTCGACGACCTGATGCGCGAAGTCGCGTCTTGAGAACAGAAGGCCGCCGGATGATCGGCGGCCTGTCTTCCCTATCGGTTCAGGATCACGAAGGAATGCGCAGGACCTGACCCGGATAAATCTTGTCGGGGTGCTTGAGCATCGGCTTGTTCGCTTCGAAGATCTCGTTGTAGCGCTTCCCGTCGCCGAGGGTCTTTTGCGCGACGGCCCAGAGCGTGTCGCCCTTTTCGACGGTGTGGAAGAGGGTCTCGGTTTCCACGTCGGCTTCGACTTCGGAGATTCCCTCCACATTGCCGACCGCGAGGATGACCTTCTCTTTCTCTTCGGTGGTCATCGAGCCGCCCTTGACGGTGACCTTGTCGCCGTCGACCTTGATGTCCAGTCCTTCGGTAGAGACGCCAAGGTCTTCGACTTCTTTCCTGAGCGCATCTTCGTTCTTTGCGTCTTCACCGGCAAAGAGCGATTTTCCGGCGCCTTTTACGAAACTCCAAAGACCCATGGGCCCCTCCTGTCGTTTGTCTGCCCTGACATGGTGACGCGAGGCCTTGAACAGGGCAAGTCTCATTAACCATTCAATTAATTGCTTGGATTTCAGCAAGCACGGGTTAGGGTTCCTGCAGGAGGCGCTCGACCTCTGATGGCACGGGAGACAATCATGGGAAAACGTGACGATCTGATCGCCAAGTATGCGGCCGATCTGAAGGAAAAATGCGGCATGTCCGCCGATATGGACCTTTTGACGAAGGTCACCATCGGCTGTGGGCCGGCGATCTATAACGATGACGCGTCGACGGTCGCGGGAAGCCAGGCTTCCGAACTCGAAACGATCAAGGACAACTTCCTTGTGAAAAAGCTCGGTCTCACCGACGGGCCGCAGCTCATGGACGCGATCAACGCCGTGATCGAGACCTATGGCACGTCGAACCGCAACAAATACCGGGCGGTCGTCTACTACATGCTCGTGAAGCATTTCGGCAAGGAAGCGGTCTACGTCTGACGGCACCGGTTTGAACGCAGGAGGGCTGGCATATGGGCCGGCCCTCTGTGCATGGGTCGCGCGGTTTTGACGAAAAGTCGAAGCAAGGAAAGATTGAGCGGCCCAGCGCGGCAAGCTATACCCAAACCACGGCCAGGACGGTCGGACCAAATTTCAGAGACACGTGCGGTGCTGAGGGAGCACGTGGGGTGGAAGAAGGGTCCGATCGGGGTGGTCGGGCCCTTCGTTTTTTCAGGCGTCCTCCCTCATGCGAAGAGCATGAGAACCACGCCCATGATCGTGCATCCGCCCACGGCATAGCCGCTGTCGATGGCAGACAGCAGGAACGGCCGATCCGGGTATGCGTTGTTGATGACGATCCAGGGGCTGACGAAGAACAGCCCGACGCCAAGCCCGGACAACAGACCCTTGCCCACCGTGTCGATGCCGGACATCGCGAAGATGTGGCGCATGAAGCCCGCGACCACGATCATGGCGATGAAGGACAGGATGAACGGAAGCGCGCCGCCCAGGGGCTTGCCTTCCCTGTTCATGTTCGCACCGGACACCCGTTGCCAGGGTGTCGCCAGCAGCATGTACCATACGGCGCCAAAGACCCAGGCGGCCACCGCAGCCACGATCACACTCAGAATTCCCATGAGGTTTCCCCCTTCGTTGTTACCCTGGGATCATTCTGGCATGCGTCAGGTTGTCGCGGCTATATCTTTTCACCGGCGAGCTCGAGGACGACGTTCCATTCGTCCTCGGTCACCGGCTGCACGGACAGGCGGGAGTTCTTGACCAGCACCATCTCGGCGAGCCGAGGGTCCGACTTGATCGTGTCCAGCGTAACGGGCGACGCCAAGGGTCGCAGTGCGCGGACATCGACGCAGTCCCAGCGCTCATCGTCTGTTGTGCTGTCAGGGTGGCTTTCGGCACAGACCTCGACGATGCCCACAACCCGTTTCTCGTCCACCGAATGGTAGAAGAAACCCTGATCGCCGGCGGCCATCTCGCGCATGAAATTCCGCGCCTGGTAATTGCGGACGCCGTCCCATTCCTGGCCCTCGTCGCCCTTGGCGACCTGATGGTCCCAACCCCATGTGTTGGGCTCGGATTTGAACAGCCAGTAGCGCATCAGCCGACGACCTTCTTCCAGGCCTCGATGCGGACCTTGTCGAATAGCCCGGCCTTGGCGTAGGGGTCGTTCTCGGCCCAGTTCTGCGCCGCGTCCCGGTCCTCGACGTTCAGGATCACCAGAGACCCGGACATGTCACCTTCCGCGTTCAGAAACGGGCCCGCCTGAAACACGACTCCAGTATCGGCGATATAGGCAAGGTGGGCGTCCCGGTTGGCTTTGCGGATGTCGAGAGCGCCGGGTTTGTCGGTGCAGATGAGAGCGTACATTCATTCCTCCTTGAGCGGGCGGGCCAGGAGCATCTCGCTCGCCTCGGTGATGGACAGTTTTCCGTCGATGACGGCGACGACCATATCGGTGATCGGCATCTCGATGCCTGCGTCGCGGGCGGCGTTCGACACCGCTCTGGCCGTCGCGCGGCCTTCCACGGTGCCGGCACTTCCGGGGGTTTCACCGCGCCCGAGTGCCAGACCGAAGGCATAGTTACGGGATTTCTCCGAGGTCGACGTCAGGGCGAGATCGCCAAAACCCGACAGCCCCGCGAGCGTGTCGGGTTCCGCGCCGCGCCAGATCGCGAAGCGGTTCATCTCGGCGAACCCCCGGGTCAGGAGAGCGGCCCGCGCGCTTTCGCCAAGCCCGGCCCCAATGGCCAGACCGCAGGCGATGGCGATGACGTTCTTCATCGCCCCACCGGTCTCCACGCCGACAAGATCGGTCGACCGATAGAGCCGCAAGTTGCCGCCATTCAGCCGCCGTTGCAGCGGTTCGGGATCGGCAGCAGCGATGGTCAGCGCGGTCGGCAGCCCGGCAGCGACATCGACGGCAAAACTGGGCCCGGACAGAAGTGCGGGCGTCGCGGTGGGGCAGCGTTCGGCAATGATTTCCGCCGGACCCTGGTGGGTGGTCAGGTCGATCCCCTTGCAAGTGGCGATCAACGTGCGCCCTGCCAGGACGTCGCAGTGTTCGGCGAGGAACCCGCGAAGCTGTTGCATCGGCACCGCGAGCAGCACCAGGTCGGCCAAGCCTTCGGTCAGATCCTCGGTAACTGTCAGTCCCTCGGGAAAGGGAAAAGACGGCAACCGGCGCGTGTTTTCGCGGCGGGTCGCCATGTCGCCGGCATCGCGGGCCCAGAGCGTGACCGGGGTCCCGTTGCGCGCGATGGCGATGGCCAGGGACGTGCCGAAAGCGCCAGCGCCAAGGATTGAAACACTCATGCCTTTGCCCCTTTTTTTCCAGACCCGAGCATCGGCATCGCCCCCCTGTCCAGCGGCCAGCGCGGGCGGGCGGCGAGCGTCAGGTCGTCTTGCCGTCCAAGCCGGAACAGCTCGGCGCCGGCCCAGGCGATCATCGCCGCATTGTCGGTGCAGAGCGCGAGCGGGGGTGCCGTGAAGGTGACGCCGGCCTTCGCGCAAACAGTCTCTAACGCGGCGCGAACCTGCTTGTTCGCGGCCACGCCACCGGCGACGGCGAGCATCGGTGTCGCGGGAGCAAGCGCGAGATAGGATGCGAGGGCGCGGCGCGTCTTGGCGGCGAGGACATCGGCCACGGCGGATTGGAAGCCCGCGCAAAGATCGGCGCGGTCCTGCCGCGTGATCCCGCCCTGCGCCTCGATCAGCCGGTCACGTTCCCGCAGGAGCGCGGTCTTCAGGCCGGAGAAGCTCATGTCGCAATCGGGACGGTCCAGAAGCGGGCGGGGCAACCGGAACCGCTTGGGATCGCCATTTGCCGCTTCGGCCTCGACCGAGGGGCCGCCGGGTTGAGCAAGCCCAAGGAGCCGCGCCGTCTTGTCGAAGGCCTCGCCGGGGGCATCGTCAATCGTGCCGCCAAGGCGCTCGAAGTCGTCCGCGCCCTTGGCGATCAGGAACTGACAATGTCCACCGGACACGAGCAGCATGAGGTAGGGGAACCCCGCCCCCTCCGTCAGACGCGGCGTCAGGGCATGCCCGGCAAGGTGGTTCACGCCGATCATCGGCTTGCCAGTCGCGGCCGACAGTCCTTTTGCCAGCATGACACCCGCAAGCACGCCGCCGATCAGGCCGGGCCCGGCCGTCACGGCGATGGCGTCGATATCAGAGAGCGTCAGACCGGCCTGCTCCAGCGCGGCATCGACACAGAGATCGAGCTTCTCGGTATGCGCGCGCGCCGCGATCTCCGGGACCACGCCGCCGAAATCCGCATGGAGGTCGATCTGTCCGTCCACCACTGACGACAGGATCACGGCCTCGTCGCCCGTCGCGCGGACGATCGCGGCGGCGGTATCGTCGCAGCTGCTTTCCAGTCCGAGGATGGTCAGGGTGTCGGTCATGCTGGCCAGTTGTGTGAATGTCAGTGACGGGATAGCAACGACACTGGTCGCCGTCCATCCCGAGGCCCAGCCGCGACCGCAGCCAAGGTAGCTCCGCGCCATGACAAAAGCCCCGACCCTTGTTCTGACGCGGCCCGCAGCGCAGTCCGCTCAGGTCGCGGACCGCGTGTCCCGTCTTCTGCCGGCCGCAAGGATCCTGACGTCGCCGGTCCTCGAGATCATGGCGACGGGAGCGCCTGTCGATCTGAGCGCCTACCGCGGGGTGATCCTGACCTCGCAGAACGCTGCGCCGTTCCTGCCCTCGCTCGCGGGCGTCCCGGCCTATGTCGTGGGGGCCCGGACGGCGGCCGGATGCGGGGCCGATGTGCGTCTGATCGCGAAAGACGCCGATGACCTCGTATCGCGGCTCGATGCCGAGGGACCGCTCCTGCATCCGCATGGTGCGGTAACGGTCGGCGACATCGCGAAACGGCTTAGTTCCGCTGGAATAGAGACGCATGATGCCGTCGTCTACGACCAGCGCGCGCTGGACCTGTCCGCCCACACGGTTGAGACGCTCATGGGTGACGAGCCGGCCGTGCTGCCGCTGTGGTCCCCTCGGTCGGCGACATTGGTCGGAACGCAAGTGCCCGCTCTGGGGTTAAGTGTTCAAGTGATAGCCTTGTCCCCGGCGGTGGCGCGCGCCTGGCTTGAAGCGACCGGCCGCGATTGCGAGGTCTGCGCGCGACCCGATGGGGACGAGATGTTCGCGCGGATTGTCGCGGCGCTGAGCGGGGAGGTTGCTTGAGACCCGGAGGGCCCCTAGCTAAGGTCAGGAAAACTCGACGCCTTCCGGCGCAGAGAATCGAAAGGGCACGCTGTGGCGAAAACTCCGAAACCCGGCCGGGAGAGTGACGATCAGAACTCCGTCGACGAGGGGAATGGGACCGAGTCGAAGCTGCCGGACGATATCGAGGACGCCGAGATCGTCGAAGACAGCGCAAAGGATACTGAAGAGACAGCAATTCCCGAGGCGGCTGATACGCCAAGCGGACTGGAAACAGTGGACCCCACCCACGACGACGCCGCTGGTCGTGCCGACGGGATTGCCGACGGCACAGACACGCCGCCTACGGCCCCGTGGTCGAAGGCGGAGACCGAGGATGGTTCCGTCGAAGCCGAGCGAGACTCCGAAGTCAGCCCCCCGCCGCCCGTCGTCGTGCAGCAGAAATCAACGGGTGGTTTCGCCGGGCTCGTCGCGGGTGGGCTTATCGCCGGGATCCTCGGCTTCGGGGCGGCGCAATATGCGAACGGCGGCTGGCCCTTCGGATCGGATCAGGACCCGACCGGCGACGCCATCGCGCAGAACGCGGGGCGGATCGACGACCTGACGGCCCAGCTTGGGCAGGCGGAAAGCGCCATCGCGGCGCTGGAGGCGGACACCAGCGCGTTGGACGCGGGAGAGGCGCTGCGGGGCGACCTAGAGGCTGTGCAGGGCAGTGTGACCGATCTGTCCGAGCGTCTCGATGCCATGGCCGGACGGCTCGACGCGCTCGAGAAGATGGCGCCGGGCGACAGTGCGGAGGCTGCCGAGGCGGCTGCCGCAGCTTATGAGCGCGAGTTGGCCGACATGCGGGCAATGCTCGATAGCGAACTGAACACGATCCGGGAAAATCAGGCGGCGGCCGAAGAGCTCCAAGCGCAGGCCGCGGCCAATGCACAGGCCGCTTCGGCCCGTGCGGCATTGTCGCGTATCATGGCGGCGCTGGACACAGGCCAGCCCTTTAACGAGTCCCTGTCCGAACTGACGACGGCAACCGGTGAAGAAGCGCCACAGGCCTTGGCTTCTGTCGCGAGTGACGGCGTCCCGACGCTTGCAACGCTTCAGGAGCAGTTCCCGGAAAGCGCCCGTGCCGCGCTGGATGCCGCGCTGCGTCAAGCGGTGGAGGACGGAACGATCGGTCGCGGCGAAGCGTTCTTCCGGGTGCAGTTCGGAACCAGATCGCTCGAGCCGAAAGAAGGCGATGACCCTGACGCGATCCTGTCGCGTGCGGAGTTCGCTCTGCACAACGGACGGTTGGACGAAGCCCTTTCCGAAGTCGCCACGCTTCCCGATGCCGCGCAACCCGCCATGGCGGAGTGGGTGGACCTAGCGGAAACCCGTCGGGATGCCATCGCGGCCGGGTCCGCGCTGGCCGACAGTCTCAATCAATAGGAGGACGCGATGCTCTGGTCCCTTTTCAAGATCGTCCTGTTCGTCGTCCTGATCGGCGCGGCCACGATGGGCGCCGTCTACCTGTTGGAGACGGATGGCGGCATCCGCATCGACGTGGGTGCGCAGGAGTTCAACCTCGGCGCCCTGCAGGCCGCGATTGCGCTGATCGTTCTGGTGGTGGTGCTCTACCTTTTCCTGAAGCTCGCAAGCCTGATCGTGGCCATCGTACGGTTCCTGAACGGGGACGAGACGGCGATTTCGCGGGCCTTCGACCGTAACCGCGAACGCAAGGGCTACGAGGCGCTCGCGGAGGGAATGATGGCGCTCGCGTCGGGTGAAGAGCGCGTCGCGATTACCAAGGCGACCAAGGCCGAGCGTTACCTGCGTCGTCCGGAACTGACCAACCTCATCACGGCTCAGGCCGCAGAAATGGCCGGCGACCGGCGCAAGGCGACCGAGGTTTACAAGCGGTTGCTTGCGGACGAACGGACCCGGTTCGTCGGGGTGCGCGGACTCATGAAGCAAAAACTGGAAGAAGGTGACACGGGCACCGCGCTCAAGCTCGCCGAGAAGGCATTCCAGTTGAAGCCGCAGCATGCCGAGACGGGAGATGTGCTTCTGGCCTTGCAAGCGACACAGAACGACTGGCACGGCGCGCGGGAGACACTGGGGAAGAAGGTGAAGACCGGCGCGCTTCCGAAGGATGTGGGCAAGCGGCGCGATGCAGTGCTGGCTTTGCAGGAGGCCAAGGGGATCTTCGAGGACGGCAATTCCATCCGGGCCCGTGAGGCGGCGATCGAGGCGAACAAGAAGTCGCCCGACCTCATTCCCGGTGCGGTTCTGGCGTCGAAATCCTACCTCGGTCAGGACAACCCGCGCTATGCTGCACGGGTGTTGACCAAGACCTGGAAAGTCAATCCGCATCCCGACATTGCCGAAGCCTTTGCCGAGATCGAGCCGAACGAGACCCCGGAGGCGCGGATCAAACGCTTCGCCCCATTCTTCAAGGCGCATCCGGACCATCCGGAAACCAAGATGCTGAAAGCAGAGCTCCACCTCGCCGCCGAGGATTTCGTGGAGGCCAAGAAGGCGCTGGGCGATCTGCCGGACGTGCACCCGACGCAACGGAACCTGTCGCTTCTGGCAGCCGCAGAACGCGGCATGGGGACTGCCGACGCGGAAGTGCGTGCCATCCTCGCACGCGCCGTCGTCGCGCCGCGCGGGTTCCAGTGGGTTTGCGACAAGTGCCACCAGGTGCACGGCGACTGGACGCCGGTCTGCGTGAACTGCGGGGCCTTCGACACGCTGTCGTGGAAAGAACCGGATGAGAAGGCCGTGAAGATGCCCGGCGGTGCGAAGATGGACGCACTTCTTGTTGGTGGTCCCGAGATCGGGCCCGAGCCCGGCGATGTCCTGCACGCGGGCGAATCCGGGATCGACATGCAGCCCGAGACACAGGCGGCGGCGGTCGAAGTCCTTGATCAGGACCCCAAGGAATCCGCCGAGGCGAAACGGGCAAGCTGATCCCGGTCGCCTGTCGAGGGGATCTTGCCGCCCATTGCCACGTCGTCGCTGCGGACGTCATTTTTGGTCTACACACGCCCGTTGGCCGGTGCTATGTCCCGCCCACCGAAGCGGTGTGCCGGTGTAGCTCAGCTGGTAGAGCACGTCATTCGTAATGATGGGGTCGGGGGTTCGAGTCCCTTCACCGGCACCACTTCGGGGTCAATCAAGTGTTTCTGCGGCCAGGAAACCTCTCCGAGGGGTGCCGCAGTTATGTGAGCGCGAACCTCGCATTACTGTTTCGACATCCACTCCTCGAGCAGCTGATCGAAACTGGCAGCACCGATTCCGACCGCGGAGAAACGGATCGGGCCAACGCCTCTTGGCGAGTCGTCGCGGATAATGACAGGCACTTGCAGGGAGGCGGCGTCTGAAGAAACGCGGTTGCAGCCGAGTGCCTCGCAACCCGCGATGAAGTTGTCTATGTCCGAAACGGCCTTCTGATACCAGCCGATGTGACCCGCACAGTTTTCCAAGTGATCTCTGGAAAACCCCGCCATCGTAAAGAACTGGGCCAGATTGTCGCCAATTGCGAGATCAGCAATGTTGTCGCCGATATGGGTGAAAAGCTGCGCGTAACGGGTGCCATCACCGTCGGCGAGGCAGTAGAGGAGACCGTTCAACGGCAACGTACCCCATTCGGTAGCAGGAATGCCTCTCAGGACGATCTGGATGCCAGATTCGTCAAAGGCCGAGGATTGCGTCACCAACGTACGCATGAGCGTTGTGCAATGCTCGCAGAGGAGGTCGGCCAGAATAACGAACCGTACCTTTGGGTCTGGCGCGCCAAAGCGCTGTTCGTGAGTGATTGTCTCCATAGCCAGATCTTGGGCGGCACGCCGTTCGCCCTTGGCGAATGCGGTAAGATCACCGGCCAATCTTGCGATGTCCTTCGATTGCATCACCTTGAAATCCAGCGAAGATATTGGCGTGTTCCGCGCGTCCATCGTTTCATCAGCAACACTCGTTCCAGGCATAGCCAGAGTAATCAGGGCGGTGGTGAGAATAGACTTCAGCATTGTCGTTACCCCCTTTGGAGAGAGAAGCGGATTTGCTATGGCAGGGTCGGACCACGTGGATTGCTGCCAGTCAACCCAAGACGGCCATCGGTAACTATCTCATGGAAACAACAGAACTAGCCGCGGTGAGCCCGATGCGTTACCGGGTGAGTCCTGAGTCCCACCCAAGTCTACCACAGCTTCGGATATTGCGGTTCCCGTATCCTGATTTCAGAAGACTAATTTGAGGACAGCGGTCGGATGATCAGGCCAGGGACACCAGATGGTTGTCCCAGGCGACATCGGACCGTCCGAGAAAGGTGGGGCCGTCGGGGCCGAGGGCGATCATGCCGCCCAGTCCATCGGTGGCGAGAAAGCCCTCTTCCAGCGGGGCGAGCCCGCAGACTTCTGCGCGGCTGACCGCGCCGAGGAAACTGCCGTCTACCGAGAACCGATGAACACGCCCGCCTTTGGGTGAGGTGATCGCGACTTCCGCGCCACTGCCCGCAAAGGCGATGGATCCCGCATAGCCCTGCATGAGCAGTTCGTCGGCGAGAGGAGCCTCGGCAAGCAGAGGTGTTTCGCCCCGCCGATGAAGGCCCAGAAGTGGCGTCGCTGCGCCCGGCTCGCCTTCCCACTGCATGGCAAAGGCGACGAGGCCGTCCTTGCGGATGGCGATGTGACGGATCGAGTTCTTGTGCAGCTCCGTCGCTAGCTCCAACGTTTCCAGATGCCGTCCGTCCGTCCCGAGATAGGTCAGGTTCGGACGCATCCTGTCGAGGTTGAGCTTCTCCCGGTCCCAGCCGTCGGTTTCGATCCCGCCGTTGGCGATGACAAGCGTCTTGCCGTCCGGCATGAGCAGGATCTCGTGCGGGCCGATTCCGTGGCTGGGCACCTCGTCGATCCGGGCGAAATCCCTGGTGTCCCAGACGCCGATAAGCCCTTTGGACCCTTCGGCCATTTGTTCGGACGTGAAAAGGAGCGCACCGTCGGCGGAGTAGGCACCGTGTCCGTTGAACTGCCGCCCCTTGGGTGTGGCAAGCTCATGCGTCACGTTCCCGGTCGGACAATCGATAACAAGCGCGAAGGTGCCGGGTCGCCGGGCAAACCCGATGGCCTCGGCCCGTGTCGGGTGTCCGCAGGCGGCGTGCCCACGGGCCGGAAGCGGGATGGAAAACGTCTCCAATCCGGCCGAGGTCAAACCGTGCAGCGAATAGGACCCGTCCGGTCGCCCGGCGGCCGCGAGGAAGGATGGAGAGCCGACCGAGGCCCAGCCGAGACGAGGCGTGGCTGATGCCGCGAGGAAACCCGCGAGGAAACCGCGCCGCGTTGCCATCTCAATCGCCGTCCGAGGAGTTGAAACCCGGGGTGAGGCCCATGGGTGCGCCGACCTCGACCTCGATCGCTTGGCGAAGCGCGTCGACGCGCTGTTCGGTTATTTCGAGGAGAAGCCGGGCGGACGGGTCGTCGATGTCCTGAAAGCCGGGGTCTGTCACTTTGGAGGCAGCATCGAGAAAACCCTCGAGCGCCGCCTGAGTCTGGGGCAGGGGGTCATCGGACAGCGCCTCGGCCAGGGCGACGGCAGCTTGCACCGAGGTTACGACATTGGGCAGTGAGCGGTTCGACCGCCACGCCTCGGCCCGGGCGGGCCGGGGTCTGGTGACTTCGCCAAGGGGTCGGCCGAGGCGGGTGTCGGCGGTGAATTCGAGCGAGGTCAGGATCTGGGTATAGATGGCGCGCGTGGCTTCGTCTTCGGACAGATAGGTGACGTTTCCGGAGGCACCAGCGCTGCGCAGCGTGTCTTCAAAGGATGTCCAGTCGTCGGCAAGCGCGACGGCCTGAGCCGACAGATCTTCAGCGAGCGCGGTCACGAGCCGGCAGGTGTAGCTGCCGGTGTCATAGTCCGAAAATTCCGGGTCGAAGAGCAGCATGTCGAGCGCGAACAGCCCGCGGGCGGCGATGGACAGGTCCGTCATCGCGGCGGGGTCGTTAACCACCGGGTCCTCGTCGGCGATGAGGCGCGAGAGCGTCTTGTCGGTGAACCCGCGCGTGTCGGGCCAGAACGCGATGGAAAGGGCGCCGTGTTCCGAAGGCCCGATGCGAAGGTCGCCCACGCGCATCCACGACTGCATCAGGCCGTCGTAGGGAATCGTGAGGTTGGCCGGCAGGCAGCTTTCCTGCGCCGCCCCCGCGAACTCCTGCGCGGTGGCCGCGAAGTTATCGAGGCCGGGGTGGATGACCTCGTCCAGCGCTTCGTCCACCCCCGCTTGCGCGGAAGTGGCGATCAGGAAGGCGGCGAGGGTCGTTCGGATCATAGGGACTCCAGGAACTTGATCAGGGCGGCACGATCCGTGGCCGGCATCGCGGCATAGGCGTCGCGGGCGGCCTGCGCCTCGCCCCCATGCCAGAGGATCGCTTCCTCAAGCGTGCGAGCGCGCCCGTCGTGCAGATAGTTTTCGTGACCCGACACAAGCTCGGTCAGTCCGATGCCCCACAGAGGCGCGGTGCGCCATTCGGTGCCGGTCGCCCGGGCCTCGGGCCGGTGGTCGGCGAGCCCTTCGCCCATGTCATGAAGCAGCATGTCGGTATAGGGCCAGATCAGCTGGAACGACTGCGACTCGCGGTCCTCCATGCGGGCCGTGACGAACTTCGGCACGTGGCAGGCGGTGCAGCGCGCGCCATAGAACATCTCCTTGCCGCGCAGGACCTCGGGATCCTCTACGCCGCGCCGGGCCGGGACCGCGACGTGCTGGGAATAGAAGGTGACGAGATCAAGCCCGGCGTCATCCACCTCAAAGCCGCCGTGCTCCGCATCGTCGCCGTGAACGGCGGTGTGACAGTCCACCTGCGCTTCGGTGCAGTCGCCGCCGGGATCGGGGAAGAGGGAATTGGAGATGCCGATGTCGCGGGAAAAGGCAGCGGCGGATTGATGGCGGATCGTGGGTGTGCCGGCCTTCAGTCCAAAGCGGCCCAGCATGACCTTCTCATGCTCGATCGACCAGACCAGATTGGGGCGCCCGGAAATGCCGTCCCCGTCCTCGTCCGCCTCGTCGGCATGGGCCAGGATGTCTTCTGCCGGGATGGCTTCGAGCAGGCCAAGACCGATCATCTGCGGCGCGACACGGGGCGAGAGCATCGCCTCCTTGTGCAGCGGGCCGTAGCGCAGATCCTTGAGGGAATAACGGGGCTTGCGCAGGGTCACGACGGTCCCGTCATCCAGTTTCACCCGCATGTTCCGGTAGCGGATGACCATGCGCGCCTCGGCGTCGAGGCCGGAGGTGGCGAAATCCTGAATCTGGCCACCGTATGTCGGTTCTTCCGCGGTGCCGATGAAGTCCTCGATCTGCTGAAGCTCCAGCGCCGTGTCGGCGGGAATGGACACGCGCAGGAACATGGAAACGGCATTGTCGTCGGGCCCTTCGGGCACATGGCCGCGGCCGTCCTTGAAATGGCAGTTCTGGCAGCCGCGGGCGTTGTAGAGCGGTCCCAGACCGTCCGACGCGATGGTGGAGGAGGGGGCCGTCACCCAGATCTTGCGGAAAAGGCCGTTGCCGACCTTGAATTCGAGCTCGCCGTCGAAGCCGATGTTGGCCGATGGCTGGCTGAAGGCATCAGCATTGGCGCGGGCGCGCACGGTGGTTGCGCCGCCCGGTCGTTCCTCGAAGGCCTCGGGTGCGGAAAAATCGTCGGTCGGGGTCGTGACGGCGGCGATCCGTGCGATTTCTTCCGCCGTGCGGGGCGTAGCCTGCAGGTGGTCGTCGGTCAGCTCGAACCCGAAGGCCGAGCTGGCCAGAAAAAGCGCGACGAGGTTACTCGCTATCGTCCATCTTGCCCGCGTTAAGCTGGGCATAATTCGCTTCGCCGATACGGTCGTAGAGGTCGAGTTGGGTTTCCAGAAAATCAATGTGGCCTTCTTCATCGGCGAGGAGTTCCTCGAACAGCTTCATGCTGACATAGTCGCCGGCCTCTTGGCACACTCCACGCGCCTCGCGATAGAGCTTGGCGGCAGAATGTTCGGCGGCAAGGTCGGCTTCAAGGGTTTCGCGCGGTGTTTCCCCGATCTTGAGCGGGTCCAGTTTCTGAAGGTTGGGGTGCCCTTCGAGGAAGATGATACGCTCGATCAACTTGTCGGCGTGCTGCATCTCTTCGATGCTTTCCTCACGGCTCTTGGCGGCCATGTTCTTCAGGCCCCAGTCTTCCTGCAGGCGGTAGTGAAGCCAGTACTGGCTCACGGCGGTCAGTTCGTGACGCAGCGCCGTGTTAAGGTACTCAATAACCTTATCGTTGCCCTTCATGCCTATTCTCCTTTGCCTTGCGCAGGTTGCGCAGCTCACTGGGTACGTGGAGGTTATCGTTTTTTCGCATGGTTGCAACGAAGTGGGACATACAGCCGCCGCAGTCGGCCGACTTCCCGAGCGCGTGATAGACGCGCCCGGGCGTGATGATCGTCGCCGAATCTGCCGCCCGCATCCAGTCGATGGCGGCATGAATGTCGCGGTCGGTGATGTTCTGGCAGGAGCAGACGATCATCTCTTCGGGGTCCTTACTGGAAAACGGCGTCGGGGTTGTCGAGGCTGTCGGAGCCTTCGAACTGGATCGAGTCGAGCTCGAGCGCCGTGACGATGCGCTCGATGGACCGGGTCTGGTCGATCAGGCCGTCGACGCCGGCCATCACAAGCGCTTCACCTTCGGCGTTGCCGGCTTCGAGCATCTGGTCATAGGCGAAACCGCCTTCGGCAGCGTCCGAAAGGGCCGTGAGCGCGGCCATGGTGGTGTCGAGCCTGGCCTTCATCTCGTCATCCAGCGCCGGATCGGTTTCAGCCACCAGATCGGAGAGCGACGGCCCTTCGACGACCGAGCCGTCCACTCGGGTATAGGTGCCCAGGTAAACGTTCTGAACGCCCAGCCCGTCGTTGTAATGTGACCGGTGGGTGTTGTCCGAGAAACAATCGTGCTCTTCTTCAGGGTCGTTCAGCATGAGGCCAAGGCGCATGCGTTCGCCCGCCTGTTCGCCGTAGGAAAGGCTGCCCATACCGGTCAGCATGGCGACGATCCCGGCGTTAGGGTTCGCGGTCACTTCTGCGCGAGCGTCGCCACCTTCGCCCCAGGCGTCGACCATTTCCTGAAGGTCGGTCAGCAGAAGGTCGGTTGCGGCGACGAGGTAATCCGCGCGGCGGTCGCAGTTGCCATTGGTGCAATTGTCGCCCTGGGCGAAGTCGGTGTAGGGGCGGTCGCCCGCGCCCGGTTCGGTCCCGTTGAGGTCCTGACCCCAGAGCAAGAACTCGATGGCGTGGTAGCCACGGGCAACGTTGGTCTCGATACCGTCCGCTTCGTTGAGCGTGTCGGCGATGAGCGCCGGCGTGATCTCGGTGGCATCGACCTCGCTCCCGGCGATGGTCACCTGCGGATTGCCGATCACGTTCAGCGCGGCCAGCTCGTTTTCGTCGGTGGGACCGCCATAGGAGGCGTCGACATAGTCGATGAGGCCTTCGTCGAGCGGCCAGGCGTTCACCTTGCCTTCCCAGTCGTCCACGATCGCGTTGCCAAAGCGATAGGCTTCGGTCTGTTGATAAGGCTCGCGGGCGGCGATCCAGGCCTCTCGCGCCGCGTCCAGCGTCTCCTGCGACGGATCGGCGACCAGCGCGTCGATGGCGCTCTTCAGCGTTTCGGCGGTGGACAGGCTGTCGGAGTAGGCGGCATGCGCGATGTCGGCATAGGTGTCCACGATCGCGGCCTTGTCGGCGGCGAAGGCGGGAACGGTGCCAAGGATCAGCGCGGCAGCGGTCAGGCAAGTACGAGTCATATCCATCCCTTTTGTCGGTTTGATGGATAACTGAGCGAATTACTCGGGTAAGTCAAGAATACCGAGCAAAATAGTCGGAATTGCGCCGATCCCGGACACCTGGAACGCAAAGGGGCGGCCGAAGCCGCCCCTGTTCCGGACCTGAAGGCCTGCCTAGAGGAATCCGGGAAGCCACAGTACGATGGCCGGAACCGCGATCACCAAGGCGATGACGGCCATGTCGGCGATCAGGAAGGGGATCACGCCCTTGAAGATCTGCACTACGGTCGCGTATTGGCTCGCGACGTTTCGGATCACGAAGACATTGAGGCCCACTGGCGGCGTGATCATCCCGATTTCCAGCATCTTGACCACGAAGACGCCGAACCACACGAGGCTGACCTGCTGCGCCTCTAGCACGGGCAGGAACACCGGAAGCGTGACCAGCATCGCGCCGAAGGGCTCCATGAACATGCCGAGGACCAGATAGATCAGCACGATGATGATCATGAGCTGGACATAGCCGATGTCGGCCCCCGCCACGGTATTCGCGATGAAGCTTTGCAGACCGGAGAGCCCCAGGAAGCGGGTGAACATCGTCGCGCCGATGCCGATGATGAGGAGCGATCCGGTCGTCGTCACGGTTTCGATGAGAGAACGGGAGATGGCGACGCGCGTAAGCTTGCCGGTCAGGCCCGCGACGATGAAGGTTCCGAGCGCGCCGATGGCCCCGGCTTCGGTCGCGGTGAACAGGCCCGAGAAGAGCCCGCCGAAGACGACGAGGATCAGGAAGAGAACCGGCAGGAGCTGGATGAAGACCTTCGCCCCCTGACCGGGATCGACCTTGACGCGCGGTGGAATGATGTCGGGGCGGGTCACGCTGATGATCAGCACGACGAGCGAATAGGCGATGGCGGTGGCGATCCCGATGGAGATGCCGCCCATGAAGACCTGTGTGACCGAGGTTTCCGCGATGATCCCGTAGATGATCATGAGGATCGAGGGTGGAATGAGCGCGCCGATGGTACCGCCGGCCGCGATTGAGCCGGTCGCGATGGAGGGGTTGTAGCCCGCGCGGATCATCTCGGGGATGGCAATGCGGCCCATGGCGGCGGCGGTCGCGATGGAGCTGCCGGAGAGAGCCGCGAAGCCCGAGCAGGCGAAGATCGAGGAAATCGCAAGCCCGCCGGGAAGCCGTGCCAGGAACACCTTGGCCGCGTCGAATAGCCCTGCCGTGAGCCCCGTGTGATAGGCGACGAAGCCCATGAGCAGGAACATGGGCACCGCGCTCATCGTCCAGGAGGCGACGAAGCTGTAGGGTGTGTTCTCGAGGATGCCCAGCGCCGGGCGAATGCCGATCATGGCCCAGATGCCGCCGAAGCTCACCATGATCAGCGCAAGAGCCACCGGCACGCGCAGGACCAGCAGAAGGGCAAGGATCCCGACCGCATAGAAGCCGATTTCAATGCTCATTCTCGGCCTCTTGGATCTGAGTGGCGGTGGTGTTGAAAAGATAGCCCAGCGCCATCAGCACGGAGACGATGGTTGCAAGGGTGAAGCCGACGGGGGCGAAATAGAACGAATGCCAGACCGGCATTTTGTAGGTCGCGATTTCGACCAGCGTGCCGACGCGGGTCTCGGACAGCGCCTTGTCCCAGTTGGTATAGGCGAGGTAGCCATAGATCACGGCGGCGATTGCCATGACGCTCGCATCGGAGAAGCGGCGCAGGCGCGGCGTGAGGGCGAATTCGATCACCTCGACCGAGATCATCTGCCGGCGGAACTCGAGCCAGCCCAGGGGCAGGAACGCCACCGCGGTCATGTAGTAACGTGCCACGATCTCGGGGACGGTGTTCATCGAGTAGCGGAAGAGGTTGCGCAGGAGCACGTCGAGCGAGATGTGCAACATCATCGCGATGACGGCGAGCGCGCCGATGTATCCCATGATCCGTGCGATGCGTTGCACGAACACGATCAGTGAAGTCATTGCCCCAGTCACCCGAAATGGTTCGGTCCGGCCCCGAAAAGGGACCGGACCGATGTCGATTACATGCCGTAGGTCTCGAAATCGACTTTCGACCAGATCTCGTCCCAGGCACGGGCGGCGAGCGCTTCGGGGTCGGTGCCGACCTCGTCCACGATGCCTTCCCACTTGGTCACGAGCGCGGCGAAGTCGGCTGCGAGCGGGTTCGAATCCACGCGCGACTGGACGTCGGCGGCAGCGAACTCTTCCGAGGCAGCGAGGAACTCGGCGGAGGGTTCCTGGTCGTCGATCCCGGCGGCGGCGACGGCTTCGTTCGCTTCGTTCGGCATCTGAACGGCCCAGCGGTCGGTCAGCTGCGGGTCGCCCCGGTTGGCAGCCTTGGCGAATTGAACGCGCTGTTCGGTCGTCATGTCGGCCCAGGCATCGGCGGCCACGGTGAAGTTCGACGTGACGTGATAGGTGCCCAGCGGGACGCGCAGGACGTGTTTCGCCACGTCCACGAGACGATAGGACAGCATGTCGGCGATCGAGGCCATGGAGCCGTCGATGGTGCCCTGGCTCATCGCTTCGAAGGTCTCGCCCACCGGAAGGTTCACCGGGGTCGCGCCGAAGTTTTCGGCCCAACGCGAGTAGGGCGCACCGCCCGAGCGAAGTCGCAGACCCTTGAGGTCGTCGATGGTCGTCACCGGTTTGGTGGTCATGAGCACGTAGGGGTCCGACGAACCCGAGCCGAGGAACACGCCGCCGAAGGCTTTGTATTCTTCCTGACAGGGGGCGCAGTTGACAACGAATTCGGTCATCGCCCAGCCCATGGCATGCGGGTTGCGGCCCGCGAGCGCGAGGTCACCGGCCACGCCCGTCTGCGGGAAGTCGGCGGCGAAGTAGAGGGGCAGCGAGTTGCCGACGCTGGCGAGGCCGGTCTGAAGCGCGTCCTTCATCTGCGGCAGCGAGACGACCTCAGGGCCGACCACGTTGGCCGACATCGTGCCGCCCGATTCCTCGTCGAGGAAGCCGACGAACTTGTCGTACATATAGGCCGCCGGGTGGACCGGTGGAGCGGCGGGCGCGGCGATGAAGCTTTGCGCAACCGCTGCGCCTGCCATGGTGAGCGCGACAGCGGTGGCCGCGCCGGTGACTTTCCACAGTTTCATGGGTTCTCCTCCCTTGTCACGTCCTAGAGGTTCAGAAGACGCTTCGCGTTTTCCTTGAGGATGAGAGGACGCACCTCATCCTTGAATGGTGCCTTTTCGAAGTCGGCCAGCCAACGGTCCGGCGTGATCGCGGGCCAGTCGGAGCCGAACAGCATTTTCTTCTTCAGCATCGAGTTCGCGTATTTCACGAGGATCTCGGGGAAATACTTCGGCGACCAGCCCGACAGGTCGATGTAGACGTTGGGCTTGTGCTGGGCCACGGCAAGCGCCTCTTCCTGCCAGGGGAAGGAGGGGTGCGCCATGATGATCTTGAGATCCGGGAAATCCACGGCCACGTCGTCGATGGACATCGGGTGCGAATACTTGAGCCGCATCCCCATACCGCCGGGCATCCCCGAACCGACGCCCGTTTGCCCGGTGTGGAACAGCGTGATCGCGCCTTCTTCCTCGAGCACTTCATAGAACGGATAGGCCATCCGGTCGTTGGGCCAGAAGCCCTGCATGGTCGGGTGAAACTTGAACCCGCGCACGCCGAAATCGCGGATCAGGCGGCGCGCCTCTCGGGCGGCCATCTTGCCCTTCCAGGGGTCGATCGAGGCGAAGGGAATGAGGATGTCGTCGTTCGCGGCGCAAAGCTCGGCCACTTCTTCGTTCGAATAGCGGTGGAAACCGGTCTCGCGTTCGGCATCGACAGGGAAGATCACGGCACCGATCTTGCGCTCACGGAAATACTCGGCGGTCTGCTGCACCGTCGGCAGCATTCCCTCGGCCCCGGCGGGGTTGCCGAAGTACTTCGCCATGCCCTGCTGGAATTCGTTGTATCCGTCGTCGCGCGAATGGTTGCAGGGCTCTTCCGCGTGGGTGTGGATGTCGATGGCGATCAGGTCGTCTACATTGAGGGGCATATCAGTCCAGTCCAGTGAATTTTCTAAGGAGCGCGTTCAGCGTCTCTGCCTCTTCTGCGGTCAGGGCGACGCGCTGGGCAAGGTCCGTGTCGAGGAACTTGCTCCGGTTTCGCGCAACGAAATCTTCGCCTTTGTCCGTCAGGGCGAGGCGCACCGCGCGGCGATCCGTGGCATCCGTCGTCCGTTCGAGCAGTTTTTCCGCCGCCAGCCGCGATACGAGCTTGGTCATATGCGCGGGCTTGATGTGCAGCGTGCGGGCGATGGTGCCCTGTTTCAACCCGGGATTCAGCGAGATCACCCAGAGCACGGTAAACTCGCCGGGCTTGATGCCGAGCCCGCTGACCTGCTCGAAGAAGCTCTCGAATGCTTTCACCTGCGCGATCCGCAGCAGGAAGCCGGGCGACTTCGTGATGTCGCCCAATTCGACGGTCTCGTCGTCCGCCTGCTCTATGATCGCTTCCGGCTTCATGCGTTCGGGTTGGTCACCTTGCCGGCCTTTTTCGTGAGGAAGGCCTTCAGCCGTTCCTCCGCCTCCGGGCTGGTGGCGGTGAAAGAGGCGATGAAGCTTTCCACGAAGAGGCCATCGTCGCTGCCCATGTCTTGAATGCGGGGCAGAGCGTTGATGATTGCGTAGTTCGAGATTTCGGCGTTGGTCGCGGCATGGGCGGCGAGGGCGACGGCCTTCTCGAGCGCCTGACCTTCCTTCACCACATACTGCACGAGGTTCCAGCGCTCGGCCGTGTCCACGTCCACCGACCGGCCCGTGAGCATCATGTCGGTCATCCGCGCCAGACCCATCAGGCGGGCGGATCGCACCGAGGCGCCGCCGCCGACAAAGATGCCACGCTGGCCCTCGGGGAGCGCGAAGAAGGCGGTGCTGTCCGCCACGCGCACGTGGACGGAGGAGGCCAGTTCCAGCCCGCCGCCGACGACCGCGCCGTGCAGCGCCGCGAACCAGGGCAGCTTGCCTTTCTGGATCCAGCCGAAAACCTCGTGCCAGCGACGCGAGCCATGCACGCCCTCGAAAGGCGTCTTCTTGACATGTTCGGCAAGATCGAGGCCCGCACAGAAATGCGGCCCGTGTCCATGGATCACAGCCGCCTTCGCCTCGCCTTCCGCGCGGCGCACGAGCGTGGCCAGTTCCTCCACGAATGCATCGGAGATGGCGTTGCGTTTCTCGGGCCGGTTGAGACCCAAGATCGCGACGTCGCCCCGGACTTCGTAAGTCAGGTACGTCAATTCCAAAGCTATCCTCCCATCCGACTGGTCGATGGTCTGACGAGTCGTTGAAACCACTATCCATGTATTTAGTTTCCGCGTAAACTAAATTCTGAATGGCGTCGAGGAACCGTGAAGGGGCGCCATCCGGAACGCCCGTGGGAGGATCATATGACGAACGCGAATCTGCGCCCTGTGGCGCTGTGGAAAGCCGATGTGCATTGGGACGAGCGCGAGGATGGCAGCATGCTCGTCTGGCAGAACGACCCTCTGGCGCCGCATCCGGAAAAGATCAGCGACCGAATCGACCATTGGGCCAGTGTCGACCCGGATCGTGTGTGGATGGCATCGCGCGAGGTCGGCGAGACGGAGTGGCATCGCGTGACCTACGGTGAGATGCGCGAAAAGGTCCGTTCCATCGGGCAATTCCTGCTGGATCTCGGACTTTCCGTGGATCGGCCGTTGGTGATTCTGTCCGAAAACTCCATCGAACATGCGCTGATGGCGCTGAGTGCCCAGTATGTCGGCATTGCGAGCGCCGCCATCGCCCCGGCCTACTCCCTGATTTCCGAAGGCTACGGCAAGCTCAAGGGCGTGCGCGATCAGATCACGCCGGGCGCGGTCTATGTCGATGACGCCGAGCCATTCCTGCCAGCGCTGTCCGCTGTGTTCCCCGAGAACACCGTCATCGCCGCGAAAAATTGGGAGCTGACCTTCGCCAGCGTCGTCCGCACCCCGGTGACTGACGCCGTGGACCACGCCAATGCGCAGGTCACGCCGGATCACGTGGCCAAGTTCATGTTCACCTCGGGCACCACCGGCAATCCAAAGGCGGTGATCCAGACCCACGGGATGCTCGCCACCAATATGGAGCAGGTCACCGATTGCTATGCCTTCGCGCGTGACGAGCCGCCGATCATCCTCGACTGGGCGCCGTGGAACCACGTCGCGGCCGGCAACCTGATCTTCAACTTCGCGATCTGGAACGGGGGCACCTTGCACCTCGATGCAGGGCGGCCCACCAAGGCGATGATCGGCGAGACGATCCGCAACCTGCGCGAGGTTCAGACCAATTGGTATTGGAACGTGCCCGCCGGGTTCGAAATGATCATGGCCGAAATGGAAAAGGACCCCGACTTCGGCAAGACCTTCTTCGAGAAGATGAAGATCATGTATTACGCCGGTGCCGCCATGGGGCAGCACACATGGGACGAGCTGAAAGAGGCCTCGGTGCGTGCGACCGGCGAGGAGATTCTTCTCGCCACCGGGCTCGGCGCCACGGAAACCGCACCCTTCGCGCTGTTTCAGACCGAACCGCAGGCAAACCCCGGCAACATCGGTGTGCCCGCCAAGGGCATTGTGCTCAAGCTCGTCCCGAACGAAGGCAAGCTCGAGGCGCGGGTGAAGGGCCCGAACGTGACCCCGGGTTACTGGCGTGACGACAAGCTGACTGAAGAGGCCTTTGACGAGGAAGGCTTCTACAAGCTGGGCGACGCGCTGCGGTTCGCGGTGCCGGGTGACCCGTCCAAGGGGTTCTTCTTCGACGGTCGCGTCGCCGAAAACTTCAAGCTCGGGACCGGGACATGGGTGTCCGTCGGGGCGCTTCGTGCCAAGCTGACCGACGCGCTGGGCGGGATTGCGCGGGACGTGGTTCTGGCCGGCGAAGGGCACGACAGCCTTGGTGCCCTGCTGGTTCCTTTCCGCCCTGCGATGGAACGCATCGTGCCCGGCGGCCATGACATGAGCGACGCGGACCTCTTCGCGCATCCCGCGCTGCGGAAGGCAATTTCCGAGCGGCTGGCGGGGTACAATGCTCATGCGACCGGGTCGTCCATGCGGATTCCCGCCGTGATGTTCCTTGAAGAGCCGCTCGACATGGACAAGGGCGAGGTCACCGACAAGGGCTCGGTCAACCAGCGCGCGGTGCTGCGCGAACGTCCGGAGTTGGTCGAGGCGCTCTTCACGGACGATGCGCGCGTGATCCGATAGTCGGCCCCGGTTCTCAGGGCCTGGACGGCTGAAGCGTGGCGTCGCGCGTCGTTGCACTTGGCCGTCCCGCCTGCAGGATGTATACATCGTTATGTATACATGGAGGACCGCATGAGCGAAGAACGGGGCAGCACCCATGCGAAAAGGGCCGCTTACGACCTGCGCCAGCGGATCGTAAAGGGTGAAATGCCTGGTGGAACGCGCCTTTACGAGGTCGCGCTCGCCGAGGAGCTTGCCATTTCCCGGACGCCGGTGCGCGAGGCGATGAGCCGCCTTGCGGAAGAAGGTCTGCTGGAGCGCGCCAGGGGCGGGGGCTTCGTCGTGCGGTCATTTTCCCAAGCCGATGTGGTGGACGCGATCGAGCTGCGCGGCGTGCTCGAAGGCACCGCGCTGCGGCTCGCCGCCGAAGCCGGGGCAAGCGACAAGGCCATCACCGATGCGCGGCAGGTTCTGGCGCGGATCGACACCGCCCTGGCCACCGGTGACGTGGCGATGCTCGACCCCTATGCCGAGCTGAATGCCTTGTTTCATGAGGAAATGGCGGCGCTTTGTCCCTCAGGGATCGTCCGGCGCGAGCTGGATCGGGTGAAGTCGCTTCCCTTCGCCTCGCCCTCGGCCTTTGTGTTCAAGCGGCTGGATTCGCCCGCCATGATCAACTCGCTGGTCATCGCACAGGCGCAACATCATGCGATGATCGACGCCATCGAGGCCCGGGAAGGATTTCGGGCCGAGGCTCTGGCCCGCGAACATGCGCGAATCGCTCGGGCCAACCTCGAGGCACGGGCGAAATCAGCGGAAGAGGGGCACCCGGCGCTGGCCCTCATCGTGGAATAGGCGACGAAAAACAGCCGCGGCGCATACATTCTGGCGAAGATTTCGGGGAACGAAGTGATTTTTCCTTGCAATCCACCCCCGTGATCCGACAGATGTATACATCGAATGGCTTTAGGGAGGTTGTCATGGCGAAGAGCCTTGAGCAAATCATGCAGGAGACGAACATCGTCACCCACCTGCGCAATTCCAAAATCGGCATGTACATCTATCCGGGCGTCGCCCCGGAATTCACGAACTGGCGTTCGGAGCAGATGGCATGGCGCGACTCGGTCGTCGTCTACGACCAGTCCCACCACATGGACGAAGTCACCGTCGAAGGCCCGGACGCGCAGGCGTTCCTCGCCCACGTCGGCATCAACGACTTCGGCAACTTCGACATGGGCCGCGCGAAGCACTTCGTGCCCGTGACCCCCGCCGGCCACGTGATCGGCGACCACATCATCTTCCGCCTCGACGAGAACAAATACGTCACCGTCGGCCGTGCGCCCACCTCGAACTGGATCATGTTCCAGGCCGCGATCGGCAAGTGGAACGTCAAGGTCTCCTACGATCCGCGCTCGGACTCTCGCCCGGACGGCAAGGCGATCTACCGCACGCATTATCGCTTCCAGATCCAGGGTCCCGACGCCGACAAGATCTTTGAAGAGATCAACGGTGGTCCGGTTCCGGAGATCAAGTTCTTCCACGTCGACACGATCAACATCGGGTCGCGCAAGGTGCAGGCCTTGCGTCACGGTATGGCCGGTGCGCCGGGTCTCGAAATCTGGGGCCCCTACGCCGACAAGTCCTACATCCAGTCGACCATCGCGGAAGCCGCGAAGAAAGTCGGCGTCGAGATGCACTTCGTGGGCTCGCGCGCCTATTCGACCAACACCGTCGAATCCGGCTGGATCCCCTCGCCGCTGCCCGGCATCTACACCGGCGACGGCATGATGAAGGACTACCGCGAGTGGCTGACCGAACAGTCCTATGAAGCGGCGGGTTCGATCGGTGGTTCGTTCGTCTCCGACAACATCGAAGACTACTACGTGAACCCCTTCGAGCTGGGCTACGGCTTCTACATCGGCTGGAAGAAAGACGACTTCATCGGCAAGGACGCCCTGACCAAGATGAAGGGCGCGTCCTCCAACCGGAAGAAAGTCACCTTCGAGTGGAACGCCGAAGACGTGATGAAGGTCATCTCGTCGTGCTTCGCGCCCGGCGAGAAGAACTACAAGTGGATCGACTTCCCGCAGCCGAACTATGCCTCGTCCACCGCTGACCGCGTCATGCAGGGCGACAAGATGGTCGGCATGTCGATGTTCAACGGCTATTCCTTCAACGAGCGCTGCCTTTTGTCGCTCGGCGTCGTGGATCAGTCGGTCGAAGTCGGCGATGTGCTCGAAATGGTCTGGGGCGAACCCGATGGCGGCTCCAAGAAGACCTCGGTCGAACCGCATGAGCAGACGACGATCCGCGTGCGCGTGTCGCCGACGCCCTACTCGACCGAAGCCCGCACCAACTACGCCGACAGCTGGCGGACGAAGTAAGGTCGGCTTACGAAAAATTGAATGCGGCCGCCCTGTGCAGGTGGCCGCATTTTCTGCCCGTTACGCCCTCCCGCGTCGGGGCGTCGCCGGGTCGGGCTATAGCCGCAGGTTATGGCAAGGGACGCGAATGTGATTTGATCGTTTCCGGGCACATCCTAGCTTGCCCGCATCGGCCCAACCGGGCCAAATGGAACGATCAAACTTTCTGGGAGGACAAACAGAATGATCAAGACCATGCTACGCTCCGCCGTTGCCGCCGCCGCGCTTTCGCTCGCTGCTGGCGCCACGATGGCTGAACCCATGAAATTCGCTCATTGGGTGCCGCCGGCACATACGCTGACCGCCTCGACCATCGAGCCGCTTCAGGCCGCCGTGGCCGACTCGGGTCTCGAAATCGAGGTCTATCCGGGTGGCGAGCTCGGTGCCGGGCCGCTCGAGCAATACGTCCGCGTCGTGCAGGGCGTCGCTGACATGGTGTGGGGTCTTCAGGGCTACACGTCGGCTCAGTTCCCGCTGACCATGATCTCCGAGCTTCCGGGCGCGCTGCCCGAGGGCATGACCGGCTACGACATGCTGTGGAACGCCTATGAGGCCGGCCAGCTCGACGGAGAATTTCCGGGCACGGTGCCGCTCGCCCTGTGGCTTTCGGAACCCAACGTGTTCATCATGAAGGACCACGACATCCGCAAGCCCGAAGACCTTGCCGGTCTGAAGATCCGCGTGTCGGGTTCGGCGGCTGCCGCTGCCGTGGAATCGCTGGGCGCGACTCCGGTTCAGATGCCCGCGGGCGAGATCTACAACTCGCTGCAGACCGGTCTCATCGACGGCGTGATCACCGGGGCCTCGGCCATCGGCGACTTCAAACTGGACGAAGTGGCCAACAGCTACACGCTCAACGCGCCGCTCGGCCATATCTCGTTCTACGTGGTGATGAACAAAGCGAAGTATGACGCGCTGCCGGAAGAGCAGAAAGCCGCGCTCGATGCGATCAAGGGCCGTCCGCTGTCCCAGTCGGCGGAAGAGGGCTGGAACGCCCGTGCCGATCAGGTGATCGAGGAAATCTCGAACACCGGCGACAACACCGTCTACACGCTCACCGACGAAGAGCGCGCGGCCTTCGAAGCCCTCACCTATCCGATCCGCGACGAAGTCGTGGGCGAAGTGGGCGGCTCGGAAGTCCTCGCCACGATGCAGGGCCAGTAAGCTTTGCTCGCAACGGTAAACAAAGGGGCAGACTGGCTTATCCGCCTGTCTGCCCTGCTCGGCACCATCGGCCTTCTGGTCGCCGTGACCGTGATCCTCGTCGACGTGGTAGGCCGGTTCTTCGGCTCGCCGCTGACGGGGGCGCAGGACATGACGCAGATGGCGATGGTGCTCATCGTCTTTGGTGGTATGGCGCTCTGCGACAAGATCGGCGGCCATGTGAACGTCGACCTGTTCGAGGGCATGATGCCGCGCTGGCTCATCTGGGCCGGTGATTTCGCCTCGGCGTTGATCGGGATGATCATTTTCGCGGGGATCGCCTGGACGACCTGGACCTCGGTGCAACTCATGCGGTTCCAGCTTGGCGTCATTCAGAAGACCAACATCATCGACCTGCAGTTCGACTGGTTCAAAGGGTTCATCATCGTCGCCTCGATCATCACGGCGCTCGGCATGTTCCTCAGGCTGATCACGCTGGTCACCACAGGCGACAACGGGCAGGCGTCCAAGGGGCACTCATGAGCAACGAAATGATCGGCCTCGTGGGGCTTCTGGCCCTCTTCGTCCTTTTGGGGCTGCGCATTCCCGTGGCCTTTGCCATGTTCGCGGTCGGCTTCATCGGCAACATGATCCTGAACAGCCCCACGGCGGCGATGAGCCAGCTCGCGTCGGACGCGTTTTCGCTGTCGGCGAGCATCGACCTTGTCGTTGTGCCGCTCTTCATCCTGATGGGGAACGTGGCGACCGAAACGGGCATGAGCCGCAAGCTCTATGACGCCGCCTATGCCTGGATCGGCGCGATCCGTGGCGGTCTGGCGTCGGCAACGGTCGTAGCCTGTGGCGGGTTCGCGGCGCTCTCGGGGTCCTCGGTCGCCTCGGCCCTGACCATCGGTCGCGTGTCGCTGTCCGAGATGGAGCGTTTCAAGTATGACAACCGCCTGTCGACCGGCGTGGTCGCCGCGGGCGGCACGCTCGGCATCCTCATTCCGCCCTCGACGGGCTTTGTCATCTACGCGCTGCTGACCCAGCAATCCATCGGGCGGCTGTTCCTTGCGGGCGTTCTGCCAGGCCTCCTGCTCCTGTCGATGTTTCTTCTCACCATCACGCTCATCACCTGGTGGAAGCCCGAGATGGGACCCAAGGGACCCAAGACGGCGTTCTCGGAGAAGATGCGCTCGACAGGCGGCGCGGCACCGATCCTGCTGGTTATCGTCCTGACCATCGGCGGGATCTATACGGGTATCTTCTCGCCGGTCGAGGCCTCGGCCGTCGGCGCCGGTCTTATCATCCTGTTCGGCATCGTCATGCGGCAACTGACGTTCGAGAAGTTCTGGCGCGCGTCCAAGGACAGCGTCGTGACCACCGCGACCGTCATGCTGATCCTGATCTCGGCCTATATGATCAAGACCTTCCTCGCGCTGTCGCATATCCCGCAGGCGCTGGGCGGTTTCCTTCAGGCGACCGACATTTCGACCCTGGGCGTGCTCTGCATCATGCTGGCGATCTACCTCATCCTGGGCTGCTTCCTCGAAGGTTTCGCGATGATGGTTCTGTCGATGCCGATCTTCTTCCCGGTCGTCATGCAACTTGGCATCGATCCGATCTGGTTCGGAGTGCTCGTGGTGCTGACGCTGGAGATGGGGCTGATCTCGCCCCCTGTCGGTCTGAACGTGTTCATCGTGAAAAGTGTCGCGCCGAACGTGAGCCTGGCCCGGATGTTCCGGGGCGTGATCCCGTTCTGGATCGCCATGTTCATCACGCTGGTGCTGCTCGTGGCCTTCCCGCAGATCTCGCTGTTCCTGCCCAACACGATGATCAACTGATCCATGGCGATTGTCCTGATCCCCGGTCTGCTCTGTGACCGCTATTGCTGGGAACCCGTCCTTGATCACCTGTCCGAGGCGACGGTGGCTGATGTCGGCTCGCAGGACAGCATCACCCAGATGGCCACCGATTGCCTCGCGCTGTCGGAGGGCCTTCTGGAGGTCGCGGGGCATTCCATGGGGGCGAGGGTCGCCATGGAAATGGCCCGTCTCGCCCCGAATAGGGTGCAGAGGCTGGTCCTGATGGACACGGGCTTCAAACCCTTGAAGGATGGCGAGGTCGAAAAGCGTGCCGAGATCGTGGCTTTCGGACACGAACACGGGATGGAGGCGCTGGCCGCTCGGTGGCTCCCGCCGATGGTCCATGAGCCGAACCAGACGCCGGAGCTGATGGGGGCGCTCACCGATATGGTGCTCCGGTCCAATCCCGAGCGTCACGAACGGCAAATCCACGCGCTCGTGACGCGGCCGGATGCGGAAGCCTATCTGCCGCGGATCGCCTGTCCGACACTGGTCGTGGTCGGGCGACAGGACCAATGGTCGCCGCCGGAACAGCATGAAGAGATCATGGCGCTCCTGCCCAATGCGCGGATGGAGATCGTCGAGAACGCGGGCCATTTCGCGCCGGTGGAACAGCCGGATGTGGTCGGGCCGATGGTCGCGTCATTTCTGAAAGGAGACGCCTGATGTTCTTTCTGATGGAAAACCTGCATCACCCGAACAAGGACGCCGAGCGCGACCGCCTGCGCGCCACGCATCGCGATTGGGTCAAGTCGGGGGGAGAGGGGCTTTGCTCGGTTTTGATCGGCTCGGCGCTCTGGGATGCCGACGGGGGTGCGATCGGCCATTGGGGCGTGCTGGAGGCAGAGACGGAGGCGGATGCTCGAGCCTTTTCCGAAGGCGACCCCTTCCATGCCGAAGGGGTGGTCCGGCAGCTCAACCTCACGCGGCTCGCGGACGGGTTCCAGGCGTCGCGGATTTCCGAACGGATGACCGTTTCGGGCTGATCTTCCTAAACCTCGCCCGATACCACAATACGCTCTCGCAGTATCCGCAGAAATTCGACCACCGCCGGTCCCGGTTCACCGATGCGCGTCACACCGATGGACACTTCGGACCCGGGAAGGTTGATGTCGACGGGCCGTAGCTCTGGCCTGAGCCGCGCGAGCCCGGATCGCCCGTAGCAAAGCATCGCGATGGATTGGCTCGCTTCGATCATCTGTTCGGCATTCGAAAAGCTGAACATCTCGGCGGATTGGGCGGGCGGCACCGCGCCCGCTTGACGAAACACGCGGTCGAAGAACGATCGGATCGGGGTGCCATGAGGCGCGACGATCCACTGTTCACGGGCAAGGTCCCGCACAGTAACCTCTCGTTCATGAACGGGGTGATCCGCCCGCGCGACCATCATGTAGCGTTCGTGATAGAGATGCTCTTCCACGAAGCCGGCATAGGGCGTGGGGTCACGCAACACACCGATGATGAGGTCGATTTCCCCCCGTTTCATCGCCTCTGCCAGTGTCTCGTATCCCCCGGGCACGGCCACCAGATGCACCAGCGGATGGCGTCGGGTGATCTCGCCGAAGGCGTCGAGCACCATGGATTGGCCGGAAAACGGCAGCATCCCGACCGATACCCGCCCCACCAGCGCATCGCCTGTCGCGGCCATGAGGGCCGGGATCTCGCGGATCATGCCGTCGATCCGGTCCCAAAGCGCGGCAAGCGCACGGGCCGCGTCGGTCGGTTCCAGTCCGGCGCGCCGGCGGGTGAAGAGCTGTGGTGACACGTGATCCTGACAGGCAAGGAGCGACTGGCTCACCGCAGGCTGGCTGATGCCGAGCGCCTTGGCCGCCGCTGAAGCGCTGCCATGCCTGACCACGGCGGAAAGCGCGATGAGATGCCGCCATCGCACAAAGTTCACCAGCCGCAGCGGCCCGGAATTGCCCAGGGCGCCCCGCTCCGCCGTCTCGACCTCGGTCATGATGAGCTGGCAACGGTGGATGAGAATGTCGCCCATCGTGGTGGGTTCCGACCCGGACCAGCCGCGCTGGAACAGGACGGCGTCAAGGCGTTGTTCCGCATCGTGAAGCGCGCGGGAGAATGCGGGTTGTGACAGGCCCACCGCGTCGGCGGCGTCCGACAGCCTCCGGCGCTCCGACAAGGCGCGGATGACCCTGACGTGGCGGGCCGAAAGACGGGGCAGATGCTCTTGCATGGCAAAGATATAAGTAGAATGAACAGAGTTATACAAGCTGCGCATATGCAAGCCAGTCTGCAAGTCCCTATATGGATGCCAGGACACCCAGAGGGAGGACGCGTCATGTGCGCCAAGACGCTTGAAGAGCGGCTCAAGAATTACGCCAGTCCGTTCGCAATGCTCTACGAGAACCAGATGGGCCGCTATCCGTTCCCGATCGAGCCGGAATACACCCACTGGGCCGAGGAACAGAAGGCATGGCGCGAAGGCGTCGCGCTGATGAACCAGAGCTTCCACATGACCGACCTTTACGTCAAAGGTCCGGACGTGATGAAGCTGCTCGAAGCGGTCTCGGTGAACTCATATGCCAAATTCGGCAAAGGCAAGGCCAAGCAGATCGTCTGCGTGAATTATGATGGCTACCTGATCGGCGATTCGATCATCTTCGGTCTCGAAGAGGACGAGGTCGTCATCGTTGGTCGCCCGATCATCCCGAACTGGGTGCAGTATAACGCCGAGACCGGTGGCTACGACGTCACTGTGACCCGCGACGAGCGCAAGCTCGACGATCCCGACAACCGCCGCCTGACCTATCGGTTCGAGGTGCAGGGACCGCTGGCGCTCGACCTGCTGAACAAGGTGAACGAGGGTGGGTCGCTCACCACCAAGTTCTTCAACATGGGCGAGATCACCATCGCGGGGTCCAAGGCCTATACGCTGTCGCATGGTATGGGCGGCGCTCAGGGGCTCGAGATCGTCGGTCCCTTCGATGACGGCGACAAGGTGAAGGCCGCGCTGATCGAAGCTGGCAAGGAATTCGGCATGCGTCTTGTCGGTTCGCGGGCCTATGCCTCCGCTGCCGCTGAATCCGGCTGGGTCCCCTCGGTCCTTCCCGCGATCTACACCGGCGAGAAGATGAAGCCCTACCGCGAGTGGTTGAAGGCAACGTCGTTCGAGGCGGTTTCGACCCTCGGCGGGTCCATGAAGACCGGTAACATCGAAGACTACTACCTGACACCCTGGGACGTGGACTATGGCCGCGTGGTGAAATTCGACCACGATTTCATCGGTCGTGAAGCGCTCGAAAAAATGGCCGACGGCCCGCATCGCAAGAAGGTGACGCTGGTCTGGGATCATGACGACGTGCAGGCTATCTATGCCGGGCAACTGGGTCACAAGGACCTGCCGACCAAGAACATGGATTTCCCGGCGGCGCATTACGCGAGCTATCCCCATGACCTCGTCACCAAGGATGGCAAGCAGGTCGGTATTTCCATCGCGCCCGCCTATTCGGCCAACGAAAAGGCATGGATCTCTCTCGCCATCCTGAACCCCGAAGTGGCGGAAATCGGCACTGAAGTGACGGTAACGTGGGGTGAGCCGGACGGCGGATCGTCTAAACCCACGGTCGAGCGGCACCGGCAGGCCGATGTTCGCGCGGAAGTGCACCCGTGGCCCATTCACGAAGCGTCGCGTCTGACGTATCGTCAACAGAAGTAATCGGAGGAAAGAGGATGTCCGTGGTTTCCATGATGAAGAACAGCCCTGCGCCGATGGCGGCCCTGCTCGATGGCGTGTCCATCGAGGTCATGCCGCGCACCGCGTCGAAGATCGAGGATTTCACAGCCATCCTTCCTGCCGGCACTCGGGTCTACATCGCCCATATCGAGGGCACGCCGATCCAGGAGATGGTCGACACCGCCAAACGTCTGGCCGCTGGCGGGTTCGAGGTCATGCCGCACTTCCCGGCCCGGATCATGAAGAACGACGCCGAGCTTAAGGACTGGATCGACCGTTACGTGAGCGAGGCGGGGGTCTCGTCGGCCCTGCTTCTGGGTGGTTCGCCGACCACGCCGCTCGGTGCGCTGGACAGCTCGATCCAACTGATCGAGACGGGTTACTTCGACGGGTTCAAACGCCTGCATGTCGCAGGTCACCCGGAAGGCAACAACGACATCGACGCCAAGGGCGCGACCGTGAACGTGGACGAGGCGCTGCGTTGGAAGCAGGCTTACAAGGACCGTTCGGGCGCCAAGATGGCGATCGCGACCCAGTTCGCCTTTGCCGCCAAGCCCGTGACCGACTGGGCCGAACGTCTGGCCGCTTTTGGGATCACGATGCCGATCCATGTGGGTGTTGCCGGTCCGGCCAAGCTTCAGACGTTGATCAAATACGCCATCGCCTGCGGCGTGGGCCCGTCCCTGACGGTCCTTCAAAAACGCGCGCGGGATCTGACGAAGCTCCTCAAACCGTTCGAGCCGACCGAAGTCCTCACCGACCTTGCGGTTTACAAATCCGAGCATCCGGACAGCCTGATCGACAAGATCCACGTGTTCCCGCTGGGCGGCATCAACGCGTCCGCGGACTACATCCGGGACCACTCCAAGGCCTGATGGCAAGTGAAAGACGGACATCGGCGGTTTCAGGTCGCCGATGACTTGCTGTGCTGACGCGCGAAGCACAGGTTTGCGGATTTCCCGGATCCGCCTGACCCTCCCCCACCTCCCCAGAATCTTGGTTTACGAAGCGTTGATCATCGGTCCAATTGACCGGGATCTTCCCTGATGTGCCCCATTCTGATGCCCCTCGGCGTCCCGGCGGTTTCCTACCCCTGCTCGTGGAACGATGCAGGGGTAAGTCATGGCCATTCAGATCGCGGGGCATTTCCTGACCGGGGATCCGGTCCTTGATACCGATATTGGAGCGTTCAAGATCATCGACCGGGGCGGGTCGCTCACGCTGGTCGCCTCGTCCGGGCAGAACGGCGGACTTTCGACCTGGACCGTGGGATCGGCCGGCTCCGTTGCGGCGGTCGATACGGTGGTGTTCGGCGAAAGCTGGGTTGGGCGTACCGCGTCCGACATCGAGATCGTGGATCGGCCAGGCGGGGGCTATGAGGTCCTTGTCGGGTCCGCATCGCTCGGGGCGCTGACCGGCTATTCCCTCGGGGTCGACGGACAGATTGGCTCTGCCACGTCATGGGCCGGTCTGGGAACAGCGTTCGGGCGGGTTCTCGACTATGTCGACACGGGATTCGGCCTTGCCATGGTCGACACCAACGGCACGCTCGGCTTCGCCGTAAGGGGCACTGACGGCGCGATCACACCGGTCGTGACCTATGCCGATACTGCAACGAACCATTTGGCGCATGTGACAGCCGTTGCCACGGCGACGGTCGGAAGCCATCGGATTCTCATCGCCGGGGATGCTGGTGAGGACGGCGTGACGAGCTTCATCGTCGGCCCCGGTGGACTTCAGCAGGCTGATAGCCTCGCGGGAGGAATCGGTATCATGGACCCGACCGCGGTGGAGATCGTCAGTGTCGCGGGGCAATTCTATGCCATCATCGGATCGGCGCAGGGCGACAATGGTGCGCTTACGGTGCTGCATGTCGCTGAAAACGGCAGCCTGACCCGGGCCGACCACATTATGGATACGCAGGAAACCCGGTTCGGCGCGATCACCGCGATGGCCACGGTCGAGGTGGACGGACGGGTCTATCTCGGTGCCGGGGGGGCCGACGACGGGTTCTCGCTGTTCGTTCTCGTGCCGGGCGGGCAGTTGCAGCACCTCGCCACGATTGCGGACAATTGGACGACCGGCGCTTCCGGGCAGGCCGCTCTGGCCGACGTTGTGGCGATCGCGGCGGCCGAGATCGGGAACAAGCTGCGGTTCTTCGTGTCGAGCGGCGATGTAGCCGGGGTGTCGCAACTGACGTGGGACGTGAGTGCGCAGGGCGCGCAGCTTCAGGCACCGGCCGGAGGGGGCGCCCTGTCGGGCACAGCGCTCGACGACATCCTTGTGGGCGGCGCGGGAGACGACAATCTGATCGGCGGGGGTGGCCGGGACATCCTGATTGATGGAAAGGGTCTCGACACCATGACCGGTGGGTCCGGTGCAGATGTTTTCGTCCTTCGGTTTGACAGGGTCGAGGACAGGATCCTCGATTTCGATCCGGCTCAGGACAGGCTTGATCTTTCATCCTGGCCCTTCTTCTACGATGCGGCATCACTTTTGATTACGCCGACATCGAACGGGGCCGAGGTGCGGTTTCGCGACGAGGTGTTGATCCTGCAGTCTGCCTCGGGCGGGTCCCTGTCCGTCGCGCAGGTCCGTGCGGCTGTGGTCAATGGACCCGCCCGAGCGATTGACCTAGCTGACTTCACCATTCCTGCTCCGTCCGAACCTGAGGAAGAGACAGGCGGTGAAGGCGGAAGTGGTACGGGCGGGGAAACCGGGGGTGGTACGGGGGATCAGTCCGGGGGCGAAACCGGGGGTGAGTCTGGTGGCGGGACAGGCGATGCCTCGGGCGGGGACGCGGGCGACACCGCTGGTGGCGATCCGGACGATCCCGATGGAGGCGGAGGCACCGAGCCAGAGCCGGAGCCGGAACCGCCCTACGACAGATACTACACCGCCGGCAACGACCGCATCATCGGAACCTCGCGGTCCGAACGCATCCGTCTGTCCACCGGGTCGGACGTCGTCTCGACCGGCGCCGGTGACGATGTCGTCGATGGCGGGGCTGGTTACAAGCGTGTCTGGCTAGGAGATGGCAACGACGTCTTCCGTGACCTCGCGGGGAGCGGGTCGACGGACGGCGACGAGATACACGGGCAGGGAGGAAACGATACGATCGAGACCGGCGAGGGCGCGGATAGGGTTTACGGCGAAAGCGGTGACGACGTCATACACTCCGGAGCGGGCGCCGATACCGTCTATGGCGGTCTGGGCGCCGACCGGGTCTGGCTCGGCGCGGGCAATGACAAGTTCTACGACGACAAGAAAGACCGCTACACCGACGAAGTGCATGGGGGTGACGGCAACGATTACATTCGCGCCCTCGGTGGCAATGACCTGCTCTATGGCGATGCCGGGGCGGACCGCATCGCCGGGGGAAGCGGCAATGACACGATCTACGGCGGCTCGGAGGCGGATCGGCTCTCGGGCGAAAGTGGTAACGATGTCATCTATGGCGACGAGGGCTGGGACCGACTCTCGGGCGGTTCCGGCAACGATCGGCTCTATGGCGGTATCGGCAACGACTATCTGGACGGCGGGTCGGGCAACGATTTTCTCGACGGCGGTGATGGCGACGACGAGTTGCGGGCAAGCACCGGCCATGACCATGTCATCGGAGGTGCAGGCAACGACTTGATCGTCGGCGATTCCGGGCGGGACAGGCTCGAAGGTGGGGACGGAGACGACAGGATCTATGGCGGGTCCTGGGACGACGAGATCTGGGGTGGTGCCGGGAACGACTATCTGCATGGTGGCACCGGGAACGACGTCATCCATGGAGAGGATGGCGACGACGTGATCGTGACCGACAAGGGCAACGACAGGGTCCATGCCGGGGCCGGCAACGATGTCATCCATGGCCAATCGGGCTATGACAACCTTGCAGGTGGGGAGGGTAACGACACCCTCTATGGCGGTGACCACAATGACCGGCTGGCGGGTGATGACGGGGACGACGTGCTCCATGGGCAGAATGGTCACGACTACCTCTCCGGCGGCGCGGGAAACGACCGGATGTGGGGGGGGCGGCACAACGACACCCTAGACGGCGGCGAGGGCGACGACGAACTGCGCGGCCAGTGGGGCAACGACGTGCTTCGGGGCGGGGCCGGTAACGACATTGCCTATGGCGACAGCGGATCGGACCGGATCTGGGGCGGCGACGGAAACGACAGGCTGCGCGGAGGATCCTCGAACGACGTGATCTACGGTGGCAGCGGAGATGACGCGATTTATGGCGACAGCGAGAACGACACCCTCTACGGCGACGAGGGCGACGATACCCTTTTCGGTGGCAGCGGTTACGACAAGCTCTACGGCGGCAGCGGCAACGACACGCTCAAAGGGGAAAGCGCCAATGATTATCTCTACGGCGGTGACGGTGACGACATTCTCTACGGCGGAAGCGGCCACGACCGGCTCTATGGCGAGGCCGGGGCCAACACGCTCTTCGGGGAAAGCGGGAACGATTACCTCTACGGTGATGGGGGTGACGACAGTCTCGACGGTGGCACCGGCAACGACCGGCTTTATGGTCGCCTGGGCAATGACAGGCTCAATGGGGGAGACGGAAACGACTACTTGTCGGGACATGACGGAAACGACACCCTTCTCGGCGGCATCGGGAACGACAGCCTGTCCGGAGGCGCGGGAGACGACACCCTCGATGGCGAAGGCGGGCATGACAGAATCGACGGCGGTGACGGTGATGACCTGATCTCGGGCGGATGGGGCAAGGACACCATCACCGCGGGCTCGGGAAACGACACCGTCTATGCCGGAAGCTGGGATGACCGCGTCTGGGGCGGCGATGGCGACGACCAGATCTGGGGAGGCGACCATAACGACATCCTCTATGGCGAGGCCGGCAGCGACGCGCTCTATGGCGGGACCGGCAATGATCGTCTCTATGGCGGCGACTGGATGGATTTCCTTCATGGTGAAGACGGGAACGACCTGATCTACGGCGGAAACGGGGGCGACGCGATCTACGGTGGAACCGGGCATGATCGGCTCTATGGGCAAAGCGGCGCAGACTCCATCGCGGGGAACGACGGGAATGACACCATCGACGGAGGCAGCGGCGCCGACTTTCTGTTTGGCGGCGCGGGCAAGGACCGGATCTATGGCCGCGACGATGCCGACACGATCGACGGCGGCGCGGAACTCGACGTCATCATCGGAGGCAGGGGTGACGACACCTTGCTTGGCGGAGAGGGGACCGACCATTTCCATTTCTACAAGGGTGATGGAAACGACGTGATCCGCGATTTCGCACTGGGCGAAAGGCTCTACATGCACAGCATCTCCTCGCGCTCGGTGGGAATCTCGGTTCAGGGGGAAGACACTCTCATCCAGTTCGGGGCGGATTCGATCCTGCTCGAGGGCTTCGTGGACCAAACCTTCGATATTCACGACCTCTTTTTCGTGCGGTAAGGGGGCCAAGGCAGGCCAAGAAGGGAAAGTGTCATGAGTGTCGGGTCGGAGTGGATGGCGGTGGATTGGGGGAGAACCCGACTGCGCGTCTGGATCATGAATGCGGACGGCACGGTGCTCGACGAGCTTTCCTCGGATGATGGCAGCGACGGTCTTGGAGCCGGTGACCTCGAGCCGACGTTGGCACGGCTGATCGCGGGTCATCTGCAAGACGATGCCGAGACGGACGTCATCATTGCGGGGCCGGTGGCGATGCCAGGGCTCTGGTGTGGGGGCGATCTTCGCACGGTGCCCTGCAAACCGCCGGGGCCGGGTGACCTGACGCGAGCGCGGGTCCGGGACGAGCGTCTTCGCGTGTCTCTTGTGCGCGGCATCGGGCAGAACAAGCCGGACGCGCTCATGTTTGCCGACGCACTTCGCGTCGCGGGTCTCCTTGCCGGATCGCCGGGGTTCGATGGCGTGGTCTGCCAGCCTGGTCCCGTGTCTCATTGGGTGCACGTCAGTGCAGGCGAGATCGTGAGTTTCCAGCAGGTTCTGACGGGGAAGCTCATGGACATGACGGCGCGTGCCGTGGGCATTTCCCCGCAGGGTCCGCAGGCGCCGAATGATTTTCTGGCCGCTTTCGATGACATGCTGTCGAAACCGCAGGCGATGGCCGCCCGGATCGGCGCGGTCGAGGCGGGCCTGATGATGGACCGCTTCGGAGCGGACGTGGCGCGCGCCCGTATTGCGGGGGTTTTCGTCGGGGCTGAACTGGCCGCGACCAAACCCTACTGGCTCGGGCAGCGGGTGGCGCTTGTCGACGGTGGCGACCTGTATCAAGGCGCGCTGTCGTCGTTGGGTATCGCAGCAGAGGTGTTTGACGAGGGTGAAATGCTGCTGGCGGGCTTTCGAACGGTGATGGCGGGTTCGTCGCGCGTGACCTGATCGAAACCCGTGTCTCGCAGTCGAAGATCCCGATTGATTTTGGCAGCGATTCTGACCTAATGGCGGCGTCTCGTTTCCGGGACGGCGCGCGGAGTCATGGGCATCATGTCGTTCGATCAAATCCTCGTCCTGCTGGTGCTGGCCGCGGTGTTCATCAGCTTCTTTCGCGAAATCTATCCGCCCGAGGTCACGGCGCTGGGCGCTTCGGCGCTTCTGATCGCCACGGGCGTGATCAGCACGAATGACTTCCTCAAGGTCTTCTCGAACTCGGCACCGATCACCATTGCCATGATGTTCATCCTTTCGGCCGCGCTGGAGCGCACCGGGGTGCTCGAGCTGATCGGGGAGTTCCTCAAGAAGCAGGCGCGAGGGTCGCTCTTGCGATCGCTCCTTCTGATGATGGTCGGCACGGCCGGGGCCTCCGCCTTCATGAACAATACGCCGGTGGTGATTCTGCTCACCCCGATCATGATCTCGCTCGCGGGGTCGGTCGGGGTCGCACCGTCGCGGCTTCTCATCCCGCTCTCCTTCGCGGCGATCTTTGGCGGAACGCTCACGCTCGTGGGAACTTCAACAAACATCCTGATGAGCGGCGTGGCCACCGAAGCGGGGCAGCCGCCGATCTCCATGTTCGAAATGACCCTTCCCGGGTTGATCATGGCCGGTGTCGGCGTCGTCTACATGATCCTCGCGGGGCGGTTTCTGTTGCCGGATCGCGCTTCGCTGTCCTCCATGCTCGGACAACAGCAGAAGCGGCGTTTCCTCGCGCGGCTTCTGATCCCCCATGACAGCCGATACGTGGGCAAGACCCTCGCCGATCTCCCCTTCAACGGGAACGCACGGGTGCTCGACGTCGTGCGGGGCGAGGTTTCGCTGCGTCGGACGCTGCGGGATACCGTGCTGGAGCCGGGCGACCGGATCGTGATCAAGACCGATACCGGCGAAATCCTCGGCCTGCGCGAGGACGGCGCGGTGGTGTTCAACGATCTTGACGAAACCGGGTTCGAGCCCGTGACCGCCGATCAGACCATCACCATGGAGGCGAGCATCGGGCCCAATTCGCATCTGCGCGGTCGGCTCGTGCGTGACCTGAAGCTGCGAAGGAAATACGGCGTCTACCTCATGGCGATTCACCGGCAGGATCAGAATCTGTCGCAAGAGTTGCAGGACCTCCGTTTGCAGTTCGCGGATACGCTTCTTCTCGAAGGGCCCATGGAGGGGATCCAGCGGCTCATGGAAGACGGCGGGATCGTGAACTTGACCGCCCCCGCGGACAAACCCCTGCGCCGGAACAAAGCGCCCATCGCCATCGCGGCGATTATTGCGGTCATGCTTCTGTCGGCCTTCGACGTGATGCCCATTGCCGGGCTCGCGGTCATCGGGGCGGTGGTCGTCATGATGACCCGCTGCGTGGACCCGGAGGATGCCTTCGAGGCGATCGACTGGCGGATTCTGTTCCTCATCTTCGGCATGCTGGGCCTGAGCCAAGGGCTCGAGGCGACGGGGACCGTCGCGCTGATCGTGGATTGGGTCGTCGCGCGGGTCAGTTGGATGGGGCCGGTCGCGATCTTGGCGGCGGTCTACGTGCTGACCTCGGTTCTGACCGAAATGGTGTCTAACAACGCCGTGACGGTGCTGGTCGGGCCTCTGGCCATCGCGCTTGCGCTCCAGCTTGGTTACGATCCGCGGCCCTTCATCATGGCGGTCATGTTCGCGGCCTCGGCCAGTTTCGCGACCCCCATCGGATATCAGACGAATACCTTCGTCTACTCCGCCGGGGGCTACAAGTTCCGCGACTTCCTCGTCGTCGGCGTGCCGCTCAATATCCTCTTCGCCGTAATGGCGATCATCGTGATCCCGATCTTCTTTCCGTTCTGAGCGCTGTCAGTCGCGCGCGACCGAGACGGCTTTCAGAACGGCGAAAAGATCCTGACCGGGGCGCAGGGCGAGCGCCTCGGCCGACCGGCGGGTGATGCGCGCGAGCAGGAGGTTGCCGCCCGCGTCGAGCTGGACAAGCGCGCCGGGACCCGAGCCTTGCCGGATCGCCCGGACCTTGGCCGGAAAGGTGTTGAGGGCCGAGATACCCTCGGGCTTCGTGAGGGCGAGCATGACATCCTGCGCCTCGATCCGCACCCGGAGCGAGGTTCCGGGATCGCGGGGGATATGCGGCAGGAGCAGGCTCAGCGGCCCGGCGGCAAGCTCGGTCAGCCCGTCGTCATGATGCCGCGTCACCGTCGCGTCGAGCACGGCGCCGGCTTCGGAGACGCCCAGTGGCGTGACCTGCGGGTCGGAGAGCACATCTGCGGCGGGACCGATGCGCACGACCCGGCCCTCTTCAAGGACCACGACCGTCGTGGCAAGGCGGGCGACCTCGGCTGCGGAATGGCTCACATAGAGCACGGGGATCTGCAACTCGTCGCGCAGGCGCTCGAAGTAGGGCAGGATCTCGGCCTTGCGGTCGGCATCGAGCGCGGCCAGCGGTTCGTCGGCGAGGATCATCGCAGGATCGGACAACAGCGCGCGTCCAATGGCGACACGTTGTTTCTCGCCGCCCGACAAGGTGGCGGGGCGCCGGGACAGCAAGGGGCCGATCCCCAGCATGTCGATGATACGGGCGGGGTCGGCCTGTCGCGTGGCCTTCGGTCGGAACCAGCGCCCATAGTCGAGGTTCTGGCGCACGGTAAGATGCGGAAAAAGGCGGGCGTCCTGAAAGACATAGCCAAGCCGGCGTGTGTGGGGCGGCAGGTTGGTCGCCGCATCGAAAAGCGTCCGCCCGTCGACCGTGATCGACCCTTTGTCCGGCGTGGAAAGCCCCGCAACCGCGTTGATGACACTGGTCTTGCCGGACCCGGAGCGCCCGAAGAGCACGGTGATCCCCGCCGGAGCCTCGAACGCCACGTCGAGGGTGAAGTCGCCAAGGCGTTTGCCGATATCGACCGACAGGCTCATGTGCGCATCCGTCGCGCGAGACGTTGGGCGAGGACCTCGGACGCGATCAGGGCCAGCATGGCGATGGCGACGGAGACAAGGACGAGACGCAGCGCAGCGTTTTCTCCGTCCGGCACCTGAAGGAAGGCATAGATTGCGGAGGGAAGTGTCTGTGTCCTTCCCGGAATGTTCGACACGAAGGTGATCGTCGCGCCGAATTCTCCCATGGCCTTCGCAAAGGCGAGGATCGCGCCGGCCAGGATGCCCGGCAGGATAAGCGGCAGCGTCACCGTCGCGAAGGACCAGAGCCGGGAGGCGCCAAGGGTGCCTGCGGCCTGTTCCAGCCGGGGATCGACAGCCTCGATAGAGAGCCGGATCGCGCGCACCATGAGGGGGAAGGCCATGATGCCGGCGGCCAGTGCCGCGCCGGTCCATGAGAAGGCAAAGGTGATGCCGATCTTGGCGAGAGGCGCGCCGATGGGGCCCTGCGTCCCGAAGGTCAGGAGGAGCAGGTACCCGGTGACCACGGGCGGCAGGATCAGCGGCAGGTGGACGATGCCGTTCAGCACCTGCTTGCCGGGAAACCGCCAGCGGGCGAGGGCATAGGCGATGAAGATACCGATGGGAAGCGAAACGACCGTGGCCACCGCCGAGACCCGCAACGAGAGCGCGACGGCCTGCCATTCCTCGGGGCCGAGCCAGGTCATTCGCCGGCGATGACCTTGAACCCCTGCGCTTCGAAGACCTGACGGGCTTCGGGGCCCTCGAGGAAATCGAGGAACTCTTCTGTCACCGGATTGTCTGACGATGCGAGCGCGGCGGCGGGGTAGACGATGCGGGGATGGCTGTCGGTCGGGAAGGTGCCGACCACGGTGACGGCGGGTTCGGCACTGGCATCGGTCCGATAGACGATCCCGAAGGGCGCTTCGCCGGTCGCGACAAGGGCGAGCGCGGCGCGCACGTTGTCGGCCTGCGCGACGCGGTCTTCGAGCGACGACCACAGGCCAAGGGTCTCTAACGCGGCCTTGCCGTATTGACCGGCGGGAACCGCATCGACCAGCGCCATGGCGAGGAAGCCGTTGCCAAGCATCCCTGCAAGGTCGAGGTTTCCATCAATAGTGACGGGGTCCAGTGCTTCGTGCGCGACCAGCACGATCTCGTTTTCCAGCAGGTCGGTGCGGCTGTCAGGGTCGATCAATGTCTGGTCGGCAAGGGTGTTCATCCACTCGAGGCTGGCCGAGATGAAGACGTCGCCCGGGATAGCCTGTTCGATCTGGCGCGCGAGCGCGGAGGACCCCGCGTAGCTCGCCACGACATCGTGTCCTGTCGCAGCCTGGAACGACAGCGCAATCTCGTCCAGCGCGGTCTTGAGCGAGGCGGCGGCAAGCACCGTGACCTCGCCCGCGCGGGCGGTCAGGGGCAGGAGGAAAACGACGGAGGCAAGAGCAAGACGAAGCATGGGACCCCTGTTCTGTTATGTTTCGCCAAACATATCGCAGCGGGGCGCGCGGTTTGGCAAGCGTTATTTCCTGTGGACCATATCCGACAATAGTCGCTCCATTGCGTCGATCTCCTGCGCGCCGCCGGTCAGGGCGACGGCTTCGAGCGCGCGGTAATGGGCAAGGACGGCCTCACCCGTTTCGGTCAGATGCGCCCCGCCGCCCTTAGGTCCGCCACGGCTGCTTTCCACGACGGGGGCGCGGAACATGGCGTTCATCACCTCGACCAGTGACCAGGCACGCTTGTAGCTCATACCCATGGCCCGGCCCGCGGCCGAAATCGACCCCGTGTCCCTGATGTGTTCGAGAAGCTCGGCCTTGCCCGGTCCCATCATCTCGCCCGGGGCGAAATAGAGCCTGAGGCGCAGGCGGGGAAAGGGAGCGTCTGTCATGGACAAAGACCTGCCACGCCGCAGCCGGACTTGGCAAGCGCGTGCAACAAGGGCAGGGTTCGCGCGTTGTGACCCGACACGCACCGGAACGCCCATGAAGCCCAAACAGACCCTCGCGGCCGTCACAGAGCGCATCGAAGCGGCCACGCTGGTCGTCCTGATGCTGATGGCCGCCGCGCTCTGGGCGTTCTTCGCGCTGGCCGGCGAGATGACCGAGGGTGACCTTCACGCCTTTGACGAGGCGGTGCTCATGGCTCTTCGGGTGTCTGGGGACCTCAACAATCCGATCGGCGGAACCGAGGTCGAAACCGCGATGCGCGATCTTACGGCGCTGGGTGGTATCACGGTCCAAGTTCTTCTGGCCGTGTTCGTCTTCGTCTTTCTGCTGTTACGCCGGCGTCGTGGCTCCGCACTCCTGCTTGCCGTCGCGGTGATCGGGGGACAGGTGCTGTCGCATTTCTTCAAGGGGTTCTTCGACCGACCCAGACCGGATCTCGTGCCGCATGGGGTCGAGGTGGCGACAGCTTCGTTCCCCTCGGGCCATTCGATGATGGCGACAGTGACCTATCTGACGCTTGCCGTACTTCTTGCGCGCGTCGAGGATCGGGTGCGGCTACGGGTGTTCTACGTCGTGGTCGCCGCGACGCTCGCCGGGCTCGTGGGGGTCAGCCGGGTCTATCTCGGCGTTCACTGGCCGTCGGACGTGCTGGCAGGATGGACCCTTGGCGCAGCCTGGGCGCTGGCCGTGTTCCTGTTCGCGCGGCTCCTTGCAAGCCGGGGTCAGATCGACCCGGACAAACCCGTCACATCGTCGGACGCCTGACTGTCAGGACCCGCTGACTTCGTCCAGAAGCCGCGTCAGGATGAGCGCTGCGCCACCCAGCAGAAGGGAACGGCCGATCGAATCGGTCACGTTGGTGGGCGCGAAGGCCTCGACCCCGTCGCGCCCGACCTTTGCCACTCGGGACACCCGCGAGGTGCCCGACACGCCGTCATCGTCCGACTGTCGCGGCGCAGGCACTTCGCCGAACCGGGGCTTGGAGACAAGCAACCATGCCCCCACCGCGAGCATGCCACTGCCATAAAAAAGTGGCGCCAGGCGAGGGCTCGCGCGGCGGTCGAGCCATCGGGTGGCCGGGGGTTCGTCAATGGGAATCAACTGGGTCATGTTCGCCTCCATTCGGGAAGCAAACACCCGACACGCGCAAAGCGTTCCCTCATGGGAGGCGTCCGGCAGACGGACGATCGTTTTCGTGCAAGTGGTGAGCCGTGCAGGATTCGAACCTGCGACCCACTGATTAAAAGTCAGTTGCTCTACCAACTGAGCTAACGGCCCACTGTGGCGCGCTGACTAAAGAGCGGCGGCAATGGGGTCAAGCCCCAAATTCCGGGAATCTAGCGACTTTCTTGTCGGAGGGGCGTCGCGATCCATGCTGCGTGCTGGAAAACCACATCTGACAGGCGTATATGCGCGCCATGGACGCCAGCCGTGCAGACAAGAGCCTGTCATTCATGAAATGGCATGGGGCCGGAAATGACTTCGTGATCGTCGATTCACGGGGGCAATCGGCGCGCGTGACGGAACCCTTGGCCCGCGCGCTGGGCGACCGGCATCGGGGCGTGGGATTCGATCAACTCGCGGAGATTCGCGACAGCGACGCAGCGGACATCGACCTCGATTTCTGGAACGTGGACGGGAGCCGTGCGGGCGCTTGTGGCAACGCCACCCGCTGCGTGGCGCGATACATGTTCGACCAGACCGGGAAGGACGGGATCACGATTCGAACCGCGCGCGGGCTGCTCGAGGCGCGGCTGATCGACGGTGCGGTTCATGTGAACATGGGGCACCCGCAGTTCGACTGGCGCGAGGTGCCACTGGCGCATGAGATGGCGGTCGACCACCTGCCGCTCGATGGCGATCCGATGGCGGTGGGCATGGGCAACCCCCATGCGGTGTTCTTCGTCGAGGATGCCGAGGCCGTAGACGTTGCCGGCTGGGGACGCGCGGTCGAGACCGATCCGCTTTTCCCGGCGCGCACCAATGTGGAGTTCGCCCAGGTCCGGTCGCGCGAGGAAATCCGGATGCGGGTCTGGGAACGCGGAACGGGGATCACGCTTGCCTGTGGCTCGGGTGCCTGCGCCACGGCTGTGGCCGCCGCGACCCGGGGCCTGACCGAGCGCAAGGTGCGGATCGAGGTCGATGGCGGCTGGCTACTGCTCGATTGGCGCGAGGACGGCGTCTGGATGACCGGGCCAACGGCGCATGTCGCGGACGCGACGTTGACCGAGGACTTCCTGTCCCGCGTATCGGAGACGGTCTGATGGAGTCCAAGGCGCCGATCTTCGCGACGCTCGGCTGTCGCCTGAACGCCTATGAGACCGAAGCCATGAAGGCGCTCGCCGATGCGGCGGGGGTGAACGACGCGGTCGTGGTGAACACCTGTGCGGTGACGGCGGAAGCCGTGCGCAAGGCGCGGCAGGAGATCCGCAAGCTCCGGCGCGACAATCCGAACGCCAAGCTGATCGTCACTGGGTGCGCGGCCCAGACCGAGCCCGAAACCTTTGCCGCGATGTCCGAGGTCGATCTGGTGGTCGGCAATGCCGAGAAGATGGAGCCTGCCACCTGGATGGGCCTCATGGAGCGGACTGAAAAGGTGCAGGTCGACGACATCATGTCGGTGACGGAAACCGCCGGGCACCTGATCGACGGCTTCGGCACCCGCTCCCGCGCATATGTGCAGGTCCAGAACGGCTGCGACCACCGCTGCACGTTCTGCATCATCCCCTATGGCCGGGGCAATTCACGCTCGGTGCCCGCAGGCGTGGTCGTGGACCAGATCAAGCGGCTGGTGGACCGGGGCTATAACGAGGTCGTCCTGACTGGTGTCGACCTGACGTCCTGGGGCGGCGATCTGCCCGGCACGCCGCGGCTTGGCGATCTGGTGATGCGTATCCTCCGGCTGGTGCCTGACCTCGCGCGGCTGCGGATTTCGTCCATCGACAGTATCGAGGCGGACGACAACCTGATGCTGGCCATCGCCACCGAATCGCGGCTCATGCCCCATCTGCACCTCAGTCTCCAGCATGGCGACGACCTTATCCTGAAGCGGATGAGGCGTCGGCACCTGCGCGACGATGCGATCCGCTTTTGTGAAGAAGCGCGGCGCCTGCGCCCGGGGATCACCTTCGGGGCCGACATCATCGCGGGGTTTCCGACAGAGACCGAGGCGCATTTCGAGAACTCGCTGAAGCTGGTCGAGGACTGCGACCTGACCTGGCTTCACGTCTTCCCCTATTCCGCGCGGGAGGGCACGCCGGCGGCGCGCATTCCCCAGAAGGTCAGCGGGCCGGTGATCAAGGACCGTGCAGCGCGTCTTCGGGCCGCAGGGGACGCGGCCGTGCAGAAACACTTGTCCGGGCAGGTCGGCGTCGTGCACGACGTCCTGATGGAGAACCCGCGCATGGGGCGCACGGCCCATTTCGCGGAGGTCGTCTTCGACACCGACCAGCCAGAAGGCCGGATCGTGCGCACCACCGTGACGGGCTTCGCCGGCACGCAGTTGAGGGCCTGAGCCATCCATCCCAACCGTGCCTTCCGAACCGAAACGCTGAGCCGAAATCTGGAGTTTGTGCGGCGTCGCGTGTTTGGAACGCTTGCCATGAATGGCGAGGGCGGTCCCATAGTGGCCCATGTGCCTGTGCTCTTGTCTGACGACGGCCGCACGGTCGAGGCGCATCTGGTGCGGTCGAACCCGATCGTGCGCGCGTTGGACAGGCCGCATCGGGCGGTCATCGCGATGACCGGTCCGGACGGATACATCTCGCCCGATTGGTACGAGAGCGAGGATCAGGTGCCGACGTGGAACTATGTCGCGGTTCATATCCGCGGCATGCTGGAACGACTGCCCGACGGTGCGATGCGAGGACTTCTCGACCGGCAGTCGGCGGCCTACGAGGCGCGTCTGCTGCCAAAACCCCCATGGTTGGTGGACAAGGTGGACGAGACGGCGCTCGCCAGACTTCTGCGGGCCATTGTCCCGGTCCGCATGACCGTCCAGGATGTCGACGGCACATGGAAACTGTCGCAGAACAAGGCCGAGGCGGATCGGCTAGGCGCGAGGGACCACGTGACGATGGGGCTCGGCTCCGAGTTGTTCGAGCTTCAGCGATTGATGGGCGACCCGTAGGTCCCGCCATATTCACGCCAAAGCCGCCTCGACGCCTTCCTTCTCCCGAAAAGCCGGGCATCGCGAGCGCTTCGGGCGTTGCGAAAAGGCGACGGTCGACGCCGCCTAGTATCCCTCTGCAACATTTCAACCTTTTCGCCCGGTCTTGCGTGCCTGTGCGCGTTTGTCCGCTGGACGCTTGGGGATTCTGCCGCTAAACACCGCCGCGATGGGCTGCGCGGGACTGCGGCCCCTTGTCGTGTAGCCAAGCCGCCGCCGTGCGGTGCGAAAAAGGGAGAAACTCTCGTGTCACACGCAGACGACCACCAAGGGACCCGGAGGGACTTCCTCTACTACGCCACCGCTGGCGCGGGTGTCGTGGCGACCGGGGCCGCCGTCTGGCCGCTGGTCAACCAAATGAACCCCTCTGCCGACGTGCGTGCGCTCGCCTCGATCCGGGTCGACATCTCGGGTGTCGCGGAAGGCAGCCAGCTCACGGTGCAGTGGCTCGGCAAGCCGGTCTTCATCCGGCACCGCACTCAGGAAGAGATCGACAGCGCGAACGCGACCGATATTTCCGAGCTTCCCGACCAGAACGCGCGCAACGCGAATATCTCCGCCGATGCGGACGCGAGCGACGTGAACCGGACGCTCGACGAAGATGAGAAATGGCTCGTCATGATGGGTGTCTGCACGCACCTTGGCTGTGTTCCGATCGGGAACGGCGCCGGTGACTACGAGGGCTGGTATTGCCCCTGCCACGGGTCGCACTACGACGCCGCAGGCCGTATCCGCCGGGGACCCGCACCCGAGAACCTCCCGGTTCCGGTCGCGCAGTTCCTCGACGAATCCACCATTCAGCTGGGCTAAGGGAGACAAAGATGGCTGGTATCCCCCACGACCATTACGAGCCGAAGTCCGGCTTTGGAAAATGGCTGCATTCGCGGCTTCCCATCGTATCCTTGGCGTATGACACGCTGATGATCCCGACGCCGAAGAACCTGAACTGGTGGTGGATCTGGGGCATCGTCCTCGCATTCTGCCTCGTGCTTCAGATCGTCACCGGCGTCATCCTCGTGATGCATTACACGCCGCATGTGGACATGGCCTTCGCCTCTGTCGAACACATCATGCGTGACGTGAACGGCGGCTTCTTCATCCGCTACCTGCACGCCAACGGCGCGTCGCTGTTCTTCGCGGCGGTCTATATCCACATGTTCCGTGGCCTTTTCTACGGTTCCTACAAGGCGCCGCGCGAAGTGACCTGGATCATCGGGATGCTGATCTACCTCGCCATGATGGCGACCGGCTTCCTGGGCTACGTTCTGCCCTGGGGTCAGATGTCGTTCTGGGGTGCCACGGTGATCACCGGCCTCTTCGGCGCGATCCCCTTCATCGGCCCGGACATCCAGACCTGGCTCTTGGGCGGACCGGCGGTGGACAACGCCACGCTGAACCGCTTCTTCTCGCTCCACTACCTTCTGCCCTTCGTGATCGCGGCGCTCGTTGCCGTGCACATCTGGGCCTTCCACACCACGGGCAACAACAACCCCACCGGTGTCGAGGTGCGTCGCGGCTCGAAAGAAGAAGCCAAGAAAGACACGCTGCCCTTCTGGCCCTATTTCGTGATCAAGGACCTCTTTGCGCTGGCGATCGTCCTGATCGTCTTCTGGGCGATCGTGGGCTTCATGCCGAACTACTTCGGTCACCCCGACAACTACATCGAGGCGAACCCGCTCGCCACGCCCGCGCATATCGTTCCGGAATGGTACTTCCTGCCGTTCTACGCGATCCTGCGGGCCTTCACGGCGGACGTCTGGGTCGTGGCTGCGGTCGACTGGATCACTGGTGGCATCATCGACGCGAAGTTCTTCGGTGTGCTCGCGATGTTCGGCGCCATCGCCGTCATGGCGCTGACCCCTTGGCTCGACACCTCGTCGGTGCGCTCGGGTCAGTATCGTCCGGCGTTCAAGTGGTGGTACCGCCTGCTCGTCATCGACTTCCTCGTCCTGATGTGGTCGGGCGCCCAGTCCACGGATCACCCCTACGACTACATCTCGCTGATCGCTTCCACCTACTGGTTCGCCTACTTCCTCGTGATCCTCCCGCTTCTGGGCGTGTTCGAGAAGCCGACGACACCGCCGGCGACCATCGAGGAAGACTTCAAACACCACTATCCCGACGCCCCGACGGCGGCCGAGTGAGAGAGGGTCTTAAGACAATGATCAAGAAACTCACCCTTACGGCGATCACCGCCCTCGCGCTCAGCACCTATGGTGTGACCGCGCAGGACACGACCACCGAAGACCCGGCGGCCGATACGGCGACGGATCAGGCGACCGAAACCGAAACCACCGAAACCCCGGCGGCGGAAGAACCCGCTGCCGAAGAACCGGCGGCAACGGACGAGGCGCCGGCAGAAGAGCCTGCCACCGAGGAGCCCACTGAGGAGGCCGCGACCGAAGAGGAAGCGCCCGCCGAGGAGACGACCGAGGACGCCGCGACGGAAGAAGCGCCTGCCGAGGAAACCGCCACCGAAGAAACGCCGGCTGAAGAGCCGGCTGCGGAAGAGCTTCAGGCGGAACAGCCGGCTGTCGCGGAGCCCGCGATGGAAGAGACCCTCGCGGACGAGGAAGCCGACATCGTCACCGAAGACCACCCTGCCGAAGGCGAAGAGCACGCCGCGGCCGGTGGCCATGAGACGGCGCACATCGAAGACGTCGCCTTTTCCTTTGAAGGACCGTTCGGCAAATACGACGTGGAACAGCTTCAGCGTGGCCTGAAGATCTACACCGAAGTCTGCCGCGCCTGTCACGGGCTCAAGTTCGTGCCGATCCGTTCGCTCTACGAGAGCGGTGGCCTGAACTACACGGAAGACGAAGTGCGGGCCTATGCTGCCGAGAACTTCGAAGTATTCGACGCCGAGCTGGACGATTTCCGTCCCGCCCTGCCGTCCGACAACTTCCCGGCCGTGACCGGCGAAGGCATGGGTCCGGACCTGTCGCTCATGGCGAAGGCCCGCGCCGGGTTCCATGGCCCCTACGGCCTTGGCATCAACCAGTTCTTCAAGGGCATCGGTGGTCCGGAATACATCCACGCGATCCTGACGAGCTACAACGGTGAGGAAACCGAGGTTGCGGGCAACTTCCTTTACGGGAATGACGCCTTCTCGGGTGGCTTCATCTCCATGCCGCAGCCGATGGACGACGGTCTTGTCGACTTCGACGACGGCCATGCGAACGACCTCGACTCCATGTCGATGGATGTGTCGGCCTTCCTGATGTGGACCGCCGAGCCCAAGATGATGGCGCGCAAGCAGGCCGGTTTCGTCGGCTTCATCATGTTGGTGATCCTGGCCTCGCTGCTCTACCTCACCAACAAGAAACTCTGGGCGCCGCACAAATACGGCAAGGAAATGGATCTCTGATCTCTTTCCGCCTCGGAATTAGGAAGGGCGCCTCTCGGGGCGCCCTTTTTCTTGGGTGAAAGGTTCGGGTCAGCGCCCCAGGTAGTTGCGAAGAGCTTCGGGCGGGTTGGCGAAGATATCGGCGACCGGAACGGGGGCGTCCGCGTGTCCTTCGGACACCAGGATGATGTCATCGGCGATTCGCCTGGCGTCTTCCGGTTCGTGGCTGACCATCAGGAGGGTCGCCGATGTTTCCTCGGCGAGACGGGCGACGAGGTCCAGCATCTCGGCGCGCAGGGCGGGACCGAGCGCGCCGAAAGGTTCATCGAGCAGCATCAGGGGTTTGTCGCGCAGAAGCGCGCGGGCCAGAGCGACGCGCGCGACCTGACCACCGGAGAGCTGCGCTGGTTTGCGCGGGCCGAGCCCGTGAAGGCCCACATGGGCGAGGGCTTCCTCGACCCGCTCCCGATTCGCGCGGCCCAGGCGCAGGTCGGGGCGTAGTCCAAGGCCCACGTTCTGAGCGGCGGTGAGATGGGGGAAGAGGTTGTTGTCCTGAAAGATCATGCTGACGGGCCGATCCGCCGGTGCGAGGGGCGCAAGATCGCGGCCGTCCCAACTCATCTGTCCGGTGACATCCAGAAACCCGGCGATGCCGGCCAGCAGCGTGGATTTTCCGGACCCCGAGGGTCCCAGAATGGCGACCTTGTGGCCCTTGGCGACCTGCATATCAGCGGTCAGGGTGAAGTCCCCGTTGATCACGGTCACATGGTCAAGTGTCAGCATGAGCGCGACCGCCCCTGTCGAAGATCCAGAACAGAGCAAGGCTCGAGACCAGTAGAACCAGCGCCCCGCCCGCTGCATCCGGCATACGATAGGCGGCCATGAGACGATAGATCTGAAGGGGCAACGTGGGCGCATCCGGCGCGGCGAAGAGGGCGATCACGCCAAGGTCGCCCATGGAGAGCGCGGCGGACAGCCCCATCGTGAACCCGAGCGGGCGGCGCAGACGTGGCAGCCAAAGCAGGCGCAGCCGCGCCCAACCTGACATACCCAACCCATCCGCGAGCCGGCCATAATCAGCTTCGATCTGGCCGAGCGCGGGAACGAGCGCGCGCAGCGCGAAGGGCAGGGACATCACCGAGTTCACCATGGCCGTCACAGGAAAAGCGAGCGCGAAGGGGTCCGTTAGGGGAAACAGGATGATGAAGAGCCCGGTGCCGATGACCAGAGGCGAGGCGGCCAGCGTCAGGGAGCCGATCCCCTCCACCACGCGCAACCTGCTTTTCACCGAGAGCGCCGCCATCGGCAGGGCGAGCGCCAGCGTGACGACGACCGAGGTCAGTGCGATCCCGAGCGAGCGCAGCGCCGCCCACCAGATGGACGCAGGCAAGGAGAGCAGGCGTGGAAGCCCATCGAGAGCGATCATCGTAATGGGCAGGACGAGAAAGACGGTGGCGAGGGCGATGATGACCGTGTCCATAAGGACGAAACCCGGTCCCGCCGCGTCCCACCGGCGCAGGCTCCGATCAAGCCCCGCGCCAAAGCCCGTGGGCAGGGCGACCCGGAAGGCGATCAGGGCGACGGCGAGCCCGAGCGCGAACTGGACCAGTGCCAGAAGCGCGGCCTTGCCGAGGTCGAACTCGAGGTTGAAGGCCTGATAAATGGCAAGCTCGATTGTTGTCGCCTTCGGCCCGCCGCCCAGCGCCAGCGCGACGGCAAAGCTCGTGAGGCACAGAAGGAAGATGACGAGGAAGGTGCCGGGCAACACCTCGCGCAGCATGGGACGTTCCAGCCAGCGCGTCACATCGCGCGCGCGGAACCCCAGCGAGGCGGCCAGGCGAAACCGTTCGGCGGGAATGGCGAGCCAGCCTTGCAGGACAAGACGGGTGGCCAGTGGCAGGTTGAAGAAGACATGCGCCAGAACGACGCCATGAAAGCCATAGATCGAAATCGGCTCCAGCCCGACAAAACCCAGAACATCCGACACGATGCCAGAGCGTCCGAAGACCGAGATGAGGCCGAAGACCGCGACGATCGTCGGCAGGATGAAAGGCGCGCCCAGGAGCATAATGAGCAGCCCCCGCCCGGGAAACCGACGCCGCGCGATGGCGCGGCCCAGAGGAATCGCGAGGAGGATCGATAGCGTCGCGGACAGCGTGGCCTGCACGAGCGAGAAGCGCAGGGCGGCCCAGTCGGCGGGGCCGAAACCCGACAGCGCCTCGGCCCGGATCAGAACCGCGGCAAGCGTGCCCAGTGTGAAGAGAAGGACGACGGCCAGCGCGAGGCTGCCCGTCGCCGTGGTGCGTGTCATGATTCTATTGAGACAGCGCCGCGCGCCATTCTTCGAGCGCCACGTCTCGGATGTCCCGCGCCTCGGTCCCGAAGTAGATCAGGGCCTTTTCTGGCACGACACTCTCGAATCCCTCGGGCAGACCCTCCTGCGGCGTATGAGCCGGATACATCCAGTTGGTCTCTGGGATCGCAGACTGGAACCCGTCGGTCAGCATGAAGTCGAGGAACTGGTCGGCCAGCTCGGGCTCGTCGGTTGTCGCGATTTTGCCCGCGACTTCGATCTGCATGTAATTGCCTTCTTCAAAGGCGATGGCCGCCTTGGTGTCGTCGTCTTCGGCCAACAGGTGATAGGCGGGCGAGGTGGTGTAGGACAGAACCATGTCGGCCTCCCCTTCAAGGAACATCCCATAGGCCTCGGACCAGCCCTTGGTGACGGTCACGATATTGTCGGACAGGCGTTCCCAGTAGGCGCCGGCTTCTTCGCCATAGACCGCCTTGACCCAAAGCAGCAGGCCAAGCCCGGGCGTGGAGGAGCGCGGATCCTGAATCACGATCGTCAGGTCGCTGTCGGCGAGCTCCTCGAAATTCGCGGGGGGATTTTCGACCTTGGTCTTGTCGTAGACGAAGGCGAAGTAGCCCCAGTCGAAGGGCAGGAACATGTCGTTTTCCCACGCCACGGGCATGGACAGATCCGGGCTGTCGACACCGTGAAGCGCGAACATGGCCGTGTCGCGGGCCACCGCGGTCAGGTTCTCGTCGATGCCGAGCACGATGTCGGCCTCCGTCCGGTCGCCTTCGAGCTGGAGCCGCGAAATCAGTTCGGCCCCGTCGCCAACGGCGACAAGCTCGAGCGTGCAGTCGCATTGCGACTCGAAGTTCTCCTTGATGATCGGCCCCGGTCCCCATTCGGAAACGAAGCTGTCATAGGTATAGACGGTCAGCGTGTCTTGAGCGCTGGCCATGCCTGCAGGCATGGCGGCAAGAGCAGCAAGACCCGCGGCGATGATGGCTGTTTTCATGTCATCCTCCATTGCGACGGGCGAAAGTCGGGTAGGAAGACGTGGTCGTCGGCCCTTACCTTCCCTCCGCCGGTATGAGCCGGTTCAGGTTCAACGGGTTCGCTTGCGCATCTCAGCGAGCTCTTCAGCTCACACCCCGAGGTGCTGCAGAGACTATGCAAAGACGTGCACCGCTTCAAGGGCGGGCGCATACGTCGGCTACTGACGGACGGACAGAGGGGCCTGTGACGGGCGCGCTGCGCGGGACGATGCCCAGACAGAGGCCAGGATCACGATGGCGCCCACGATCTGGACCGGCGTCAGTGCCTCGGACAGAACCACCCAGCCGATGAGGATGGCCGAGAGAGGCGACAGGAACCCAAGTCCCGTCACGCCCGCCGGGTCCAGTCGGGCGATCCCCCGGAACCACAGGAAATAGGCCAGGGCGCCGCCCACGACCCCAAGCCAGAGATAGCCCGCGAGATTGGACATCGTCAGCGCGGGGAGGGCCGGTTCCATGATGAGCGTGGCCGGGAGCAGGAAGATACCCCCAGCGGTCAATTGCCATGCCGTGAAGGTGAGGGGGGAGACCGGCGGTTGCCACCGCCGCGCCAGCACGACCCCCGCTCCCATGGACAGGGCGCCCAGAAGTGCGGCCGCAACCCCGACGGGATCAAGCTGCGCATCGGGACCAAGGACCAGCATCCCGACGCCGACGAGCCCGGCGATGGCCGCCGCGACCGAGGCCGGGCGCAGGACCGTGCCCAGCGCAAGGCGGGCGAAGACGAGAACAATAAGCGGCTGGATCGCACCCACGGTCGCCGCGACGCCGCCGGGCAGGCGGTAGGCGGCGATGAAGAGCGCCACGAAGAAAAGGGAGAAGTTGAGCACGCCGAGCACCGCAATCCGCCCGAGCCAGTCGCGTGGTGGCAGGTTGCGCGTCACGACGAGCAGGATCAGCCCGGCCGGCAGCGACCGCAAGAGCGCGGCGTGCATCGGGTATCCCTCGGGCAGGAACTGCGTCGTGGTGATATAGGTCGTGCCCCAGATGATCGGGGTCAATGCGGTGATCAGGGTATCGGTGAGACGGGACATGGGCACTCTGCTTGGACCTTCACGCTACGCCGTCATCCCCGCGCGTCAAGAACTGCCTGATTGCGCGTTGAGAATTCCGCGCGCGGCGTATATCGAAACGCGAAAGGAGCCGGGCCATGATGAACACATTTGGACATATCTTCCGCGTGACGACCTGGGGCGAAAGCCACGGACCCGCGCTTGGCGCGACGGTGGACGGTGTGCCGCCCGGCGTGGCCATCGACGAGGGCATGATCCAGCACTGGCTCGATCGCCGCAAACCCGGTCAGAACAAGTTCACGACCCAGCGGCGCGAGGCAGACGAGGTCCGCATCCTTTCGGGCGTCTACGAGGGCCAGACCACCGGAACTCCGGTGCAGCTCATGATCGAGAACACCGATCAGCGCTCGAAAGATTATTCCGAGATCGCCGAGAAATTTCGTCCCGGTCATGCCGACATCACTTACTGGCTCAAATACGGCATCCGCGATCCGCGCGGGGGTGGGCGGTCGTCTGCACGCGAAACGGCGGCGCGAGTGGCGGCCGGCGGGCTAGCCCGCGAGGCGATCAAGGCCATCGCGCCGGGGATCGAGATCCGGGGCTACATGACGCGGATGGGCGTGCACGGGATCGAACGGGCGGACATCGACTGGGAGCAGATCGAACGGAACCCGTTCTGGACGCCTGACGCGCGGGCGGCTGCGACCTGGGAAGGCTACCTCAACGACCTGCGCAAGTCGGGGTCTTCCGTCGGCGCCGAGATCGAGGTCGTCGTGCGCGGCGCGCCCGCAGGTCTTGGTGCGCCGATCTATGCCAAGCTCGACACCGACCTTGCGGCCGCGATGATGTCGATCAACGCGGTCAAGGGCGTTGAAATCGGCGAGGGCATGAATGCGGCACGGTTGACCGGAGAAGAGAACGCGGACGAGATTTCGATGGGGCCGGACGGGCCCGAGTTCAGCTCGAACCACGCCGGCGGCATCCTTGGCGGGATCTCGACCGGGCAGGACATCGTGGTGCGGTTTTCCGTGAAACCGACGTCGTCGATCCTCACTCCGCGCAAGACGATCACCAAGTCGGGCGAACCCGCCGAGATCGTCACGAAGGGTCGCCACGACCCCTGTGTCGGCATCCGCGCCGTCCCGGTGGCCGAGGCGATGGCGGCCTGCGTGATCCTTGACCACCTGCTTCTGCACCGGGCGCAGGTGGGGAATGGTCCGCGCGGAACGATCGGCTGATGCTCGCCATCCTCGGGATCACTTTCCCGATCTTCGCGGCCATCGCCATCGGCTTTGGGCTGGCGCGCACCGGGTTCCTGACACCACCGCAGACCGGGCTCCTGTCGAAGTTCGTTATCAACGTCGCCTTGCCGCCGCTCATCTTCAATGCGGTGGCGAGCCGTCCCATCGCCGAGGTGTTTTCGCTGCCATTCATGGTGACGATGTTCCTGGGCGGATTGGCGACACTCGCGGTCAGTTTCCTCTGGTTTTCGCGGACGGGTCCGATGCGTCGGGCCGTCGCGCTCATGGGGTCGGTGGTGCCGAACTCCGCCTTCGTCGGCTTTCCGCTCATGACGATCCTGTTTCCCGGCGATGCGGGCGTTATCCTGTCGATGAACTTCCTGATCGAGAACGTCGTGTTCATTCCGTTGCTCCTCGTCGCCATCGAAATGGCGCGTGGGGCCGAAGGTAGCGGCGGTGTGAAGCTGAGGCGGGTGTTCCTCGGCGTGCTCAGGCGCCCGATGATCATCGGGCTGATCCTGGGCGTCGTGTTTTCGACTCTCGGCCTGTCGCTGCCAGAGCCCTTGCACCGCCTGACCACGATGTTCGCAAATTCCGCCTCGGCCCTCGCGCTCGTTGTCATCGGCGCGTCGCTTGCCGGGCTCGCGACCACCGGAAACCGCGCCATGGGTGCTCAGATTGCTGCGATGAAGCTCATCGTGCATCCGCTCATGGTGGCGCTGGTTGCCTGGGCCCTTGTCGCGCTCGGTCTCGGTCTGGACGCGGACGTGCGCGCCGCCGCGATCATATCCGCTGCCGTGCCATCCTTCGCGATCTACACAGTGCTTGTGTCAGGCACCAGGCACGAGGGGCTCGCCTCCCTCGCGCTGCTGATCGGCACGGTGACGTCCTTCGTGACGTTGAACGTCCTTCTTGCCGTTTTGCTTTAGGACGTCGCGCTGCCCAGCGCAGCATCGAAGAGCGCCTTGATCTCGGCCTCGCCGGTGCCCGCTACAATGCGCCCGAGTTCCCGACGGTCCGGCGAAATCGCGACAAGAGTCGAGCGACGCGGGATCTTCAGGTCGGTGGCGATGGGCTGTTTCTTGTAGGTGTCCCAGTCCACGATGATATAGGCGATCTTCTCGACATAGGCCGGGTTCGCCTCCATCAGCTTGGCGATCGTGCGTTTTTGTGACTGGCAAGTGCCGCACCAGGGCGCAAAGAAGTCGAGTACGACCGGCTGGCCCGCGTCGAGCGCCTGTTCCAGCGTGCCCGGGGCATAGTCCATGCGCGCGGCAGTGACGGCGAGCGGGGCGAGTATCGCGGCCCCGACGGTGGTGAGAAAAATACGGCGATTCATGGGTTCCTCCTAGATTGCGACGGACAGGTCGACGAACCAGGCGGGCAGGTGTGACAGCACCCAGCCGTCGATCATGTGGTTGATACGGAACAGGATGGCCAGGCCGACCAATAAAAAGGCGGCGCCCAGGACCGGGCGCGACAGGTTTGCGAAACGGCGGAGGGCGGTCGCGCGCAGCCCATAGCCAATGCCGAGGATCAGGGTCGAAACACCGGCGGCGAAGGCCATCATGATGCTAAAGGCACGACCAAGGCTCTCCCCTTGGGACGCGAGCGCGATGGCACCACCCAGCGTTGGACCGATGCAGGGGCTCCAGACCGCACCCAGAAGCAACCCGGCGGCGAACTGACCCCAGAGCGACGTCCGGTCGACGGCGTCGATGCCGGTATCGGCTCGGGCGGCGAACCCTGCCGTCGCGCCCGCGAAGACCGCGTTGGCGCGCGGCACCAGCAGGACGACCCCGAAGCCGATCATGAGAAGGGCGCCGGTCGTGACCACGGTGTCTTCGGTGAGCCCGATGGCATAGCCGACGGTCGAGATGAGCATCCCGAAGGTGACGAAACTGACCGACATGCCCAGCGCCAGGACGACCGGGCCAAGCCGGTGCGCCTGCAGTGCCGTCGCCAGAACGATCGGCAGGACCGGCAGCACGCAGGGGTTGATGAGCGTCAGAAGCCCCGCCCCATATCCAAGGATCAGTTCCATATTCCCTTGTCGCGCGCGCCGTCCCTCACGTCACCAGACAACCGCGTGAGGTTCTGTTTCACTGTTTACCGCTCGCGGCCCCGCATCTGCTCGAACATATCGCGCAAGAGCGGCACGCGACGCGGGCGAAAGCTTTCCTGCGTCACTGTCAGCGCCTCGATGTTGACCATCTGGAACCGCCGGAAGTCGCGGCGCAGGCAACACCACGCCATGAGCCAGAGCTTGTGTTCGGTGTAGACCACAGCGAGCGGCCAGATCATGCGCCGGGTCTCGTCGCCGTTGCGGTCGCGATAGGTCAGGTCCACGACACATTCGTCCCAGATCGCCCGTCGCAGCACCGCCATATGCGGCGGAGCTTCGTCCCGCGGCTGGAACACGTAAGACAGGGATGCCACATGCCGCGCTTCCGCTGCCTTGCGCTCGGGCAGGGACGCCACGACCTTGGCCAACGCCCGTTCGGCGGCGTCGATCAACTCTGCATCGCCCTGCCATTGCAGCCAGGACAGACCCAGAACCAAAGCCTCGATCTCGATCCGGTCGAACATCTGCGGCGGCACCGCGCTGTCTTCGGTAAGTGTGAAGCCGAACCCCGCCTCCCCGTCGATGATGGCGCCCGAGGCGCGCAGCGTGTCGATATCGCGGTAGATCGTGCGCTCCGACACCTCCATCTCGGCGGCGAGCCGCGCGGCGGTGACGGGCGACGGCAAGCGCCGAAGTGTGTCGAGCAGACGAAACAAGCGGTCGGATCGGGCCAGAGGAACCTCCTGACGGAAATTGTCAGCACGTCCGGACGATAACGGTGTCAGACGAAATCGCAATCAAGGGAATACGCCATGTTCACCCTCTACCACTCCTACTGGTCCCGCGCGACGCGCATGCTGGCCTTCCTCCACGAAGCCGACCTGCGTGATCGGGTCGACCTCGTCCATGTCGACATCTCGCGCAATGACGGGTCCGGCGGCCCTGATGCCCGCAATCCCCATCCGGATCACAAAGTGCCCGCGCTCGATCATGACGGCACCATCATTACCGAAACCGCCGCGATCATGCTCTATCTCGCCGACCTCTTTCCCGAGTCCGGCCTTGCCCCCCGCATCAGCGACAAGGCGCGGGGGCCCTTCCTGACGTGGCTCAACTGGTATTCCGCCCAGATGGAGCCGGCCTATGTCGTCATGGTCTCGGGGGTCGACCATCCGGTGTTTCACACGACCTTCCGGGGCGTCGCCGATGTCGAACGCCGCCTGATCGAGGCCTTTGCCGATGGACGTCCCTTCCTGTTGGGGGATCGCTTCACCGCGGCGGACCTGTTGATCCAATCGCCTTACAAATGGTTCGCGGATGCCGTGCCGGACGACGCGAACGTCAAGGCCTGGGTCGAACGGATCAATGCACGCCCGTCTTATGGCTGGGCCGCGGAAATCGACGCGAAATACGCGCCCCAGGCGGCCTGAGCGGAAAGACCGGCGGTCACCGTGGAAACGGTGTCCGACCGGTCAGGAGGCGACCTGGTCGGCGGTGACGGGCTTCATAGGTTTCTGCTTGGCGAGCTGCACGGCCAGAATCCCCGCCGTGACGATGGCGACCCCCAGCACGTCGAGCCATCCCAGACGTTCCCCAAGCAGGACGGCAGCAATCGCGACGCCGAAGAAGGGATTGAGGAAATGGAAGGTCGCGGCTCGCACCGCCCCGATCCTTTGGACAAGCTCGAACCAGACCCAGGTGGCGGCCAGCCCCGGCACGAGCGTCGTATAGGCGAAGGCGGCCAGGAGCTTGCCGTTCCAGTTCACCTCGAAGGGTTCCAGCGCAGCCGCGAAAGGAGCGAGCGTCAGGGCGCCCACCAGCATTTGCAGGCCGACGATCATCAGCAGATTGCCCCCGCCCGAGGCGCCGCGCACCGACAGCGTCGCGATGGCCAGGGCCACCGCCGCGATGACGCAGAGCGCAAGGCCATACATGTCGACGCCGCCCGAGATCCGGCTTCCCATGATCAGCGCAACGCCGACAAAGCCGACCACAAGGCCCGCGACCGCGAGCCAGGGCAGGCGGTCGCGAAACACCAGCCAGCCGAGCACGCCCACGATGAGGGGCATGGTCGAGGCGATGATCGAGGCGAAGCCTGCTTCGATGGTCTGCATGGCGATGAAATTCAGCCCCAGATAGAGGGCGTTCTGGCACACGCCGAAGACGACGACCGAAATCCATTGCGCGCGGGTCAACCGGATCTTCTGGCCCATGAGAGCGGCCAGACCCATCGCCATGACGCCTGAAATCACGAAGCGCAGGGCAAGGGCCGTCATCGGTGGTGCATCTGCCACGATGATACGCGCCGAGGTGAAGGCCGAAGACCACATGAGGGCAAAGGCTAGACCCATTATGATTGCACGCATGTCCATGACGTTATTCCCTGTTCGCCCTTTCGGAAGGTTCGGCGACCCTATCGGATTGGCGAACCGGCACAACCCCGGGCAAGAGGATGTTGGCGGAGCGGTCTGGACGCGGTTCGATGGTCTCGCCCCGCCTCGCCTCGCCTCGCCCCGCGCCATGGGCTAGGGTCGAACCATGTCTGACCCCACGCCCTTTGCCAATCGGGAGGCACTCGAGAACTGGCTCGCCGCGAACCACGCGCGCGAGACGGAGCTCGTGGTCCTTCTCTACAAGATCAAGAGCGGTGTCCCCTCCATCACATGGGATGATCTGGTCGAAGCCTGCCTGTGCTGGGGATGGATCGACGGGATCAAGCGGTCGGTGGACGAGGCGAGCTACACGCAGCGGATCACCCCGCGCAATCCCCGTTCGATCTGGTCCAGACGAAATGTCGGGCTCGTCGAGCGGCTGACCGCCGAGGGCCGGATGCAGCCTGCCGGCATGGCGCATGTCGACGCGGCCAAGGCGGACGGACGCTGGGAGGTTGCCTATGCGGGGCCGAAGGATGCGACGATACCCCCGGATTTCTTTCTGGCGCTCGACGCTGTCCTGGCCGCCCGCGCGACCTTTGACGCATTGCCAAAGCGGTGGCATTACTCGATCTACCACGACCTGCATTCTGCCAAGAAGTCCGAGACACGGGCGAACCGGATGGCCCGGATGATCGCGCGGCTGGCCGAGGGGCTGCCGCCGGTCAATCGCTAGGATGGCGACGGATCGTAAAGCCCTCGTCCACGCCGACCGGATCGAAATAGGTCGCCAAAAGATCGAACTGCTCGTCGGTCACGGAAAAAGGATGCTCACCTGCGCCGTTGCGCCGGCGGAGACGTTCTTTGCAGACTTCATCAGGCACGTCCAACACGTGCATCACGTGCTCTGCGTCTGAAGCCTCCACGATCCCCCGCAACCAACCCCGTGTCTCCCGCGTGTTCGCGGGGAAATCGAGCACGACGGACAGCCCGGCATCGAGCAGGTCGATCACATGAGGTGCAACGGCATTCCGCAGCCGGGCCGAGTATCGCGCATAGTCCCGCAGGCTGTGCATTTGATCGCCGAAGAGCGTGGCGAGCCAGACATCTTCGGACAGGACGACGGTGCCCGGCTTTGCGCCCAAGCCCGCTGCGAGCGTCGATTTGCCGGACGCGGCCTTTCCGCAAAGCATGTGGAGCGTGGGGCGATCCATCGCATCCTCCAGAAAAAGAAAGGGGCCGCCCGTGAGGCGACCCCCTTCCAGACAAAAGGTCCGAACCTTACGAGTTGACCGAGTCCTTCAGAGCCTTCGCGATGGTCATCTTGACCACCTTGTCGGCTTCTTTCTTGATCTGCTCACCGGTGGCCGGGTTGCGCACCATACGCTCGGGGCGCTCGCGGCAGTAGATCTTGCCAACGCCGGGAAGCGTCACGGCGCCGCCGGCGGAAACTTCTTTGGTGATGATCGAAACGATGGAGTCGAGGGCCGCACCGGCGGTCTTCTTGTCAGCGCCCATGTCATCGGCCAGAGCGGCAACGAGTTGGGTCTTGGTCATCGGCTTCGCCATTATAATCTCCTCACTGTCCCATCTGTGGGGTGGTTTCATGGCGGGCATTTAAGGGAAACACTTGTCCCGGCACAACTGCAAGAATGCCGGATCGGCAAGAAAACAACGTGTTTTCGTCGCGGCAGCGCAGAAAAGCGGCCTCAAAGGAAGGCGGTTTCGTCGAAACTGCGCAGTTTCCGACTGTGGATGCGTGCCAGAGGCATATCGCGAAGCCGCTCCATGGCGCGAATACCGATCAGAAGATGGCGCTCCACCTGCGTCTTGTAGAAGGCGCTCGCCATGCCCGGCAGTTTCAATTCGCCGTGGAGCGGCTTGTCGGACACGCATAGCAACGTGCCGTAAGGCACCCGGAACCGGAACCCGTTCGCCGCGATGGTCGCGCTTTCCATGTCGAGCGCGACGGCGCGGGATTGCGACAGGCGCTGCACCGGACCGGAGGTATCGCGCAGTTCCCAGTTCCGGTTGTCGAGGCTTGCAACCGTGCCCGTGCGCATGATGCGTTTCAGGTCGTAGCCATCGAGCTCGGTCACGTCCTCGACCGCCTGTTCGAGCGCGACCTGAATCTCCGCCAAGGGCGGGATCGGGACCCAGATCGGCAGGTCGGCGTCGAGCACCTTGTCCTCGCGCAGGTAGGCATGGGCCAGGACGAAGTCGCCAAGGCGTTGGGAATTGCGAAGCCCGGCGCAGTGCCCGACCATGAGCCAGGCATGGGGCCTGAGCACAGCGATATGGTCGGTCGCGGTCTTGGCGTTGGATGGGCCGACCCCGATGTTCACGAGGGTGATCCCCGATCCGTCGGCCCGCTTCAGGTGATAGGCCGGCATCTGCGGCAGCTTGGGCAGGAGGGGAATTTCTCCATCCTCGGTCGTGATGGACACGTTCCCTGGCGACACGAACTCGGTGTAGCCCGAATCCCGGTTGCCAAGTACCTTGCGGGCGTAGGCCTCGAACTCCTCGACGTAGAACTGGTAGTTGGTGAAGAGCACGTGGTTCTGGAAATGCTCGGGCGTCGTCGCGGTGTAATGGGCAAGCCGGGCCAGCGAGTAGTCGATCCGTTGCGCGGTGAAAGGGGCCAGCGGCGAGGATCCGTCCTCGTGCAGATAGCCCAGCCCGTTGACGATGTCGTCATGGGTGGTGTTGAGGTCGGGCACATCGAAGACGTCGCGCAGGGGAAACGGCATGACGCCTTCTTGCGGCACCGTGATCTCGGGCCGGCCGGCCACCGCGAAATGCACCGGAATCGGCGTGTCGGAAGGTCCGATCGCCACGGGGATGCCGTGGTTTTCGAGGAGCAGGCCGATCTGCTGTTCAAGGTAGTTGCGAAACAGGTCCGGCCGCGTCACGGTCGTGGAATAGTTGCCGGGTCCCGGCACATGACCGAACGACAGGCGACTGTCTGTGGCCGCGTGGCTTGTCGTGCGCAGGCGGATCTCGGGGTAGAACGCGCGCCAGCGCACCTCGGGTTGTTCGGTCATCGTGGCGGCGATGCCGAACCTGTCCGTCAAGTAAACGCAAGCCTCGTCATAGAGTTCACAAAGCCGTTCCACCGCAGCCTTCGCATCGGTGAAATACTCGGCTGGCGAGATGGGGGGCGTCTGGATCGGCAGCGTCAGGTCGGCGGAAGCCATCAGTTCTCCTCGAAAAGCGAAACCAGCTCGAAGGTCGTCACGTCGACGAGGCCCAGATCGGAAATCCGAAGCTCCGGAATGACCACCAGTGCGAGCAGGGAGTGTTGCATGTAGGCGTTGTTGAGCGTGCAGCCGACCTCGGCCATCGCTGCGACCATGCGGCTTGCCTTGGCCGCGACGGTGGCAGCCGGTTCGTCGGACATGAGGCCCGCGACCGGCAATTCGACGAGGGCGATCTCTTCGCCGTCCTTGAAGACGGTGATGCCGCCGCCGACCTCGCCCAGCCGGTTGGCGGCCAGCGCCATGTCTTCGCGCGAGGTGCCGACGACGATCATATGGTGGCTGTCATGCGCCACGGTCGAGGCCATGGCCATGCGCCCCTTGTAGCCGAAGCCGCTCACGAAGCCGTTGGTCACACCGCCGGTGCCCTTGTGGCGTTCCACCAGCGCGATCTGTGCGATGTCATTCGCTTCGTCTGCCTCGACACAGCCGTCGATCACGTCCAGATCGGCGGTCAGCGCCTTGGTCGGTGCCTGGTTTTCCACGACACCGATGACCTTGGCCGTGACCTTGTTCTTGCCCTCGGGGGCCTGGATCACGAAATCGGCGGCTTCGAGCACCTTGCCCAGATGCACCGTGTTGCGGGCATGATCGGGCCAATCGAGATGCGGGCAGGTGACCGCAATCTTGCCGTCCTCGGCCACGGTCACCCCACGGGCGAAGACGCGTTCGACGGGAAGCGTCGTGAGGTCCGAGGTCAGGATCATGTCCGCCCGCCGACCCGGCGCGATGGAGCCAAGCTCGCGTTCCAGTCCGAAGTGGGTCGCCGTGTTGATCGTTGCCATTTGCAGCGCGACCAAGGGATCGGCGCCACAGGAAATCGCATGGCGCACCACGCGGTTCATGTGACCGTCGTTGACCAGCGTGCCGGAATGGCTGTCGTCGGTGCAGAGGATGAAATTGCGCGGGTCCATGCCTTTTTCGGTGATCGCGGTGATCTGGGTTTCCACGTCATACCAGGCCGAGCCGAGCCGCATCATCGACCGCATTCCTTGCCGAACCCGGGCAATCGCGTCGGCCTCGCAGGTGCCTTCGTGATCGTCGGCGGGACCACCGGCGGCATAGGCGTGGAAATTCGGTCCAAGGTCGGGCGAGGCGTAGTGACCCCCCACCGTCTTGCCCGCGTCTTGGGTCGCGGCGATCTCGGCCAGCATCTTGTCGTCGCCCTGGATCACGCCGGGGAAATTCATCATCTCGCCCAGCCCGATGATGCCCGGCCAATGCATCGCCTCGGCCACATCCTCGGGCGTGATTGCACGGCCGGTGGTTTCCAGCCCCGGCGCAGAGGGCGCGCAGGAAGGCATCTGGGTATAGATGTTCACTGGCTGCAGCGCCGCCTCGTCGTGCATGAGGCGCACGCCCTCGATCCCCATGACGTTGGCGATCTCATGCGGGTCGGTGAACATGGTCGTTGTGCCGTGGGGGATGACAGCGGCGGCGAATTCCGCCGGGGTCAGCATGCCGCTCTCGATATGCATGTGCCCATCGCAGAGGCCGGGGATCACGAACCTCCCGCCGGCGTCGATGACCTCGGTCGCGTCCCCCACGCAATGCGACGCATCCGGGCCGACATAGGCAAAGCGTCCCTCCGCCACGGCGATGTCCCAGTCGAGCACCTCGCGCGTGTGGACATTCACGACCTTGCCCCCCTTGATGACAAGGTCGGCGGCGTCACGGCCAGCGGCCACCGCGATCAGGCGCGGGGCGGCTTCTGGCCAGGTTTTCAGGGGATTGGGAGCGTCTGTCATGTGACAATCTTTCGCCGATTTGAGCCGGGTGCAAGGGGGGCCGTTGATCCGTCGCTGCGTAAACCTTATCTCTGGCTGCAACAAAGACGTGAAGGTGCACTCACAATGGACATGACCCCCGAAACCGCTTCGCCCCTCGGCTTTCCCGGTTCGGATGTCTCATGTCTGCCTTTCTCACACTCACAAACCTTTCGCTTTCCACCCCTGACGACCGGCTGCTCTGCCCGGACCTGACGCTCACGTTCGCGCGCGAGAGGACGGGGATTGTCGGCCAGAACGGCACAGGGAAATCCACGCTCCTCGCACTGCTCGGGGGCGATCATCCATCAATGGCGCGGTCCGGCACGGTCGGAACGCTGGTGCAGGACTGGCCCGATCACGAGGTGCTTGTCGCCGACGCCTTGGGGATCGCAGACCCGCTTGCCATGCTCGCCCGGATCGACGCGGGGCAGGGGTCCGGGGCCGATTTCGACGCAGCTGACTGGAGCCTGCCCTCGCGGGTCGAAGCGGCTTTGGACCGCGTTGGTCTTCCGCCCGACACGCGCGACCGGCGGTTGGCCGACCTGTCCGGCGGTCAGATCGTGCGGCTGGGCCTCGCCCGCCTTCTTCTGGACGCGCCGGACCTGATCCTGCTGGACGAACCGACAAACAATCTCGACGCCGAAGGTCGCATGCTGGTTGCCGAGCTGATCGACACTTGGCCCGGTGGCGTCGTCGTTGCTTCCCACGACCGCGTGTTGCTCGAGAACATGGACCGGATCGTCGAGCTGACGCCCAAGGGTGCCTTCGTCCACGGCGGCGGGTGGTCGGTCTACGCCGAAGAGCGCGCTGCCCGCCGTGCGCGCGATACGGCAGCTCTGTCCGAGGCAACCCGCGACGTCGCCCGCACCCGCCGGGCCATTCGCGACCGGGAAGAGAAAAAGGCTCGCCGTGACCGGCAGGGTCGCGCCGCCCGCGCGCGAGGCGACCAACCCAAGATGATGCTGGACAAGGCCAAGGAACGGTCGGAAGCCACGTCTGGCAAGGACGCCAGACTGAATGACAAGCTGGAGGATGCCGCGAACCGGGCCAGGTCGCTCGCCGCCGACCGGATCATCGCCGCCCGCGACCTGCGCATCGACATGGATCATGCGGAGGCGCACGGCCTGATCTTGAACGCCCGCGATATCACGGCCACGCGAGGCGGCTTCAAGCTCGGCCCCCTCTCGCTTGCCATCGCGGCGGGCGAGCATGTTGCGCTTTCGGGGCCGAATGGGTCGGGGAAATCCACCCTGATCGCGGCACTCGGCGACGCTGCCAAGGGTTCGATTGCGCGGCTGGATCAGCACGTATCGCTGCTTGACCCCGACACCAGTATCCTTGCCAACCTGCGGGCCCATCATCCGGCCCTGGACGACAACGCGGCCCATGCCACACTTGCGCGCTTCGCGTTTCGCAACAGCGATGCCGACCGCATCGTCGCAACGCTCTCAGGGGGCGAAAAGCTTCGCGCGGGTTTGGCGGTGATCCTCGGCGCCCCGACACCGCCCGTGTTAGTCATCCTCGACGAGCCGACCAACCATCTGGATCTCGAGGCCGTCGAACAGCTCGAACGCGCGCTCTCGGACTATGCCGGCGCGTTGCTTGTCGTGTCGCATGACGTGGCCTTTCTGGAGGCGGTTGGCATCGACCGAACGATCCGGCTGGAAGCCGGCCAAACCTGCGACTAGGGTGCGGCCCATGCGACGCGTTCTTCTGTCATTCGGTCACGGCTATTCCGCCCAGGCTCTTTCCCGCAGGCTTTTGAACGAGGGGTGGCGCGTCATCGGGACGACGCGCTCACAGGAGCGCGCCCAGAAGCTGGCGGAACAGGGCGTAGAACCGGTGATCTGGCCGGGCACCGACATGACACCCTACATTGCCGAAGCGACCCATCTACTCGTCTCGGCTGCCCCGGACGAATCCGGCGACCCGGTGCTGGCCGAATGGCGCGATGCGATTGCGGAGCATGCCGGGAATTTCCATTGGGTCGGGTATCTGTCGACGACGGGCGTCTATGGCGACCATGACGGTGGCTGGGTGGATGAAGAGACCGGGCTCAACCCCACAACGAAACGGGGCCATCAGAGGGTCCGTGCCGAGGGTGCATGGTGGTATCTCGCCAAGGAATGCACTCTGCCGCTTCATATCTTCCGGCTCGCGGGCATCTACGGGCCGGGTCGCGGGCCTTTCGCGAAGGTGCGGTCCGGGACCGCGCGGCGCATCGTGAAGCCGGGTCAGGTGTTTTCGCGCACCCATGTGGAGGACATCGCCCAAGTGCTCGCCGCGTCGATGGCAAAGCCGCGACCGGGCGGGATCTATAACGTCTGCGACGATCTCGCCGCCCCGCCCGAAGACGTGATCGCGCATGCCGCCGAGCTCTTGGGCCTGCCGCTGCCCCCGGAAGAGGATTTCGCCACGGCCGACATGACGCCCATGGCACGAAGCTTCTATGCCGAGTCCAAGCGCGTGCGGAATGACCGCATCAAGGACGAACTCGGCGTGCGCCTGCTTTATCCGACTTATCGCGAAGGCCTCGCGGCGCTTCTTGCGGACGAAGGGTCCTAGAGCAGGAAGCCCAGGCCGATGAAGAAGAGGAAGTAGAGCGGAACGATGATCCCGTGGTCGAACGACGCGGAAGCGGTCTGTTCCACGATGATCTCCGGCTCCACGATCGGATCGACCAACGTGCCTGCAAAGGCCGAGGTCGCGAGCAGGGCGAAAAGGGTTCCGAGAATGACATTTTTCATAGGCAGCAACTCCAGTGCGGGGTTTCGGAGCCTTTCTGACAAGCGGAAAACTGCCTGTCCAGAGGTACCCGGCAGGCCGTTGTTATTGTGTAATCCAGTTGTCCTTTGACGGCTTTCCGGTCGCCGTCGTCAGGCCCGTTTCGCGTCGAGCGTGGCCACGCCCATCGCTTCCTGAACCTTCTGCACGATGTCATCGGCCATCAGACCGGCCGTTTCATACATCTGTTCCGGCGTCGCCTGGTCGATGAAGGTGTCGGGAAGGAACATCGACCGGAACCGCAGCCCGCCGTCAAACATGCCGTTCTCGGCCAGCAGGTTGGCCACATGGCTGCCGAAACCGCCGATGGCGCCTTCCTCGATCGTGATGAGCACCTCGTGGTCGCGGGCTAGTCCGAGAATCATCTCCTGGTCGAGCGGCTTGGCAAAACGGGCGTCCGCGATGGTCGGCGTGATCCCCTTGGCGGCCAGCAGGGTGGCGGCTTTCTCTGCCTCGGAAATCCGGGGACCAAGCACGAGAAGGGCCACCCTCGATCCTTCGGCGACGATGCGTCCCTTGCCGATCTCGATCGGCGTTGGTGTCTCGGGCAGATCGGCGCCAACCCCGGCGCCGCGCGGATACCGCACGGCGGAGGGCCGGTCGTCGATCAGGCGGGCGGTTTCGAGCATGTTGACAAGCTCGCCTTCGTCCGAAGGGGCCATCACGACGAAATCCGGCAGGTTGGCGAGATAGGCGATATCGAAGCTTCCTGCATGGGTCGCGCCGTCGGCCCCGACGAGCCCGGCGCGGTCGATCATGAACCGCACCGGAAGCCGCTGGATCGCCACGTCATGGACGACCTGATCGTAACCGCGCTGGAGGAAGGTGGAGTAGATCGCGCAGAAGGGCCGCATGCCGCCCGCAGCAAGGGCGGCACAGAAGGTCACGCCATGCTGTTCGGCGATTCCCACATCGAACACCCGGTTGGGATGCCGCTCACCGACGATATCGAGTCCGGTTCCGTCCGGCATCGCGGCGGTGATCGCAACGATCTTGTCGTCGGTGTCGGCCATCTTCGAGAGGGTCTTGCCGAAGACCTCGGTATAGGACGGGGCGTTCGACTTCGATTTCTTCTGTTCGCCCGTCGCCACGTCGAATTTCGCGCGGGCATGACCCCGGTCAGGCGAATCCTCGGCGTGCTTGTAGCCCTTGCCCTTCTTCGTGATGGCATGGATCAGGACCGGACCCGTCGCACGGTCGTGGACGGTGCGAAGAACCGACAGAAGGCTCTCCATATCGTGTCCGTCGATGGGGCCGACGTAAGAAAAGCCAAGTTCCTCGAACAGCGTTCCGCCGACGGTCATGCCCTTGAGCATTTCCTTGGCCCGCCGTGCTCCTTCCTGGAAGGTCGGGGGCAGGAGGCTCACCGCGCCCTTCGCGGCGGCCTTCAATTCCTGAAACGGCTCGCCTGCGTAGAGCCGGGAGAGGTAGTTCGACAGCGCCCCGGTCGGCGGGGCGATCGACATTTCGTTGTCGTTGAGAATGACGATCAGCCGTTTCTTGAGGTGCCCGGCGTTGTTCATCGCCTCGAAGGCCATGCCGCCGGTCATCGCGCCATCGCCGATCACCGCAATCGCATCGCCAAGCCCGTGTTCGGGATGCCCGCCCAGATCGCGCGCCACGGCAAAACCGAGCGCCGCGGAAATCGAGGTCGAGGAATGCGCTGCGCCGAAAGGGTCATAGGGGCTCTCGCTGCGTTTGGTGAAGCCCGACAGGCCATCCTTTTGACGGATCGTGCCCATGCGGTCGCGCCGCCCCGTCAGGATCTTGTGCGGATAACATTGGTGCGAGACGTCCCAGACGATCTTGTCGCGCGGCGTGTCGAAAATCGCGTGCAGGGCGACGGTGATCTCCACCACGCCAAGGCCGGCGCCGAAATGCCCGCCGGTCTGCGACACGGAATAGATCGTCTCGGCCCGAAGCTCGTCCGCGACCCGTCGCAATTCGGCATTGGACAGACCCTTGAGGTCAGCCGGAGACGCGATGCGATCCAGAAGCGGGGTTGCAGGTTTCTCGGTCATAATGAGCCTCGGGTTCTCAATTGTCGCGCGAAATGGAGAAGTGCGCTGCGGCGCGCAAGTTGTCAGCCTTTTGACCATATGGCAAAAGCGCGTCGCAAGCAGCCTCCACCAACTCCCCTGCGCGGTGTTTCGCTCCCGCCATACCCAAAAGGGTGACGAAGGTCGCCTTGCCGGCGTCCTGATCCTTGTGCAGAGCCTTGCCCACGGCTGCGACATCGCCTTCGATATCGAGGATGTCATCGGCGATCTGAAAGGCGAGACCAAGCGCCTCGCCATAGGCGCGAAGTGGCTCAGTGTCTTCCTGAGCGAGGATTGCGCCGGCCTTGGCGGACCATTCAAAGAGCGCCCCGGTCTTGCCAGCCTGCAACGCGATGATCTCGTCGAGCGTAAGTGGTCGCGTGGCCTTTTCCGCCGCGAGATCGAGCGCCTGCCCAAGAACCATGCCGAGCCCGCCCGCGCCCTGCGCAAGCGTCACCGCCAATTCGGCGCGCACGTCACCCGAACCGGCCGCCGGATCTGCGACCAGCTCGAAGGCGAGCGACTGGAGCGCATCCCCCACGAGGACGGCGGTCGCGTCGTCCCATTTCACATGCACCGTGGGCTGCCCCCGGCGCAGGTCGTCGTCGTCCATGCAAGGTAGGTCGTCATGCACAAGCGAACAGGCGTGCATCGCTTCGATGGCGGCGGCGGGATAACGGCTCGCGCTGTCGGGAATGCCGAACATCCTTGCGCCTTCGATCACCAAAAAGCCGCGCAGCCCCTTGCCGCCCTGAACGGCATAGGCCATCGGTTCGGCCATCGGTCCATGTTTCGGCAATCCGGCCTCGAGACAGGCGCGTGCAATGCGATTGGCCGCGTCTAGTTTCCGGGAGAACATCAGAGGTCCTCGACCGGAGTGGTTCCTGTGGGTTGTCCGTCGCGGTCGAGGGTGATCGAGGCGACCTTTTCCTCGGCTTCCTTGAGCTTGACCTCGCACCGCGCCTTGAGCGCTGCGCCGCGTTCGTAGAGCCGGATCGAATCCTCGAGCGCGACATCGCCCCGCTCCAGCTGGCTGACGACGCCTTCAAGCTCGCGCATGGCTTCCTCGAAGCTCATTTCTCCAACCGGCCTGTCGGTCATGCCCCATGCTCCATCAATGTCTTCACGTGTAATGACGCGCTTTCTGCCAGCGCGTCCAAATCATATCCACCCTCGAGTGTCGAGACCACGCGACCTTTGCAGCAACGTGTTGCAAGTGCGCAAAGTTTGTCGGTCAGCCAGCCGAAGTCCTCGGTCGTCCAGTTGAGATTGGCGAGCGGATCGTCCCGGTGGGCGTCGAAACCAGCGGATACGAGGATGAGTTCAGGCTCCCAGTCCTCGATCCAGGGAATAACGCGATTGCCCCAGAGGAGGCGCATGTCTTCGCCGCCGGTTCCGGGTCCGAGAGGGGCGTTCATGATCTGCCCATGTGCGCCGCGTTCCTGGGGGGCACCGGTGCCGGGGTAGAGCGGCATCTGGTGCGAGGAGACAAAGCGCACCTCGGGAACGTCCCAAAGGACATCCTGTGTGCCATTGCCATGATGGACGTCGAAATCGAGCACGGCCACGCGGCTCAGGCCATGATTCCTGATGGCGTGGAGAGCCGCGATGGCCACGTTGGAAAACAGGCAGAACCCCATCGCCCGCGTTTTCTCGGCATGATGGCCCGGCGGGCGACAGGCGACAAAGGCGTTCGTCACATCGCCCGACAGGACGGCGTCGACAGCGGCGACATTGGCGCCGACAGCGCGCCGTGCGGCGATCAAGGACCCCAATGACATGCCCGTGTCAGGGTCGATCTGCGAAAACCCTTGCTCCGGTGCAGCCTGTTCAAGTGCAGAGATGTGGCTTTGCGGATGGGCCAGCAGGATCGACGCATCGTCGCAGATCGGCGCCTCGCGGCGGTCGAGCGGTGCATAGTCAGGATTGGCGAGCGCCTCGCGGATGCGATCCAGTCGTGCCACCTGCTCCGGATGGCCGGGCGGGTTCACGTGGTCGAGGCAGTCGTCGTGGTAGAATAAGGCCGTCGTCATGGCCGGACGCTAGGCCGAAAGCCCAGGCGCCGCAAGGAATGCATTTGTGGGATCAGGCCGGGCTGGTGGCTGCCATGGCATCGCGGGTGGAGAACTCGGCATACCAGGCGGCAAGCCCATCGCGACCCTTGCGCCAGTCCCGAGTGGGATGACGGAAATCCAGATAACCCAGCGCGCAGCCGACCGAGATCTGGCCGGCGTCGAGAGGGCCGTAAAGGTGGCTCATCCACCGCGCGGACAGGGCATCGAGCGCGTTCTCGATCTTGCCCCACTGGGCTTCGACCCAGCCTTCGAACTGCTTTTCCTCGGGCCGGACCCGACCCTCGTAGACCATGAGAACGGCCGCCTCCATGATGCCGTCGCCCGTCGCTTCGAGGGTGAGGACCTCCCAGATGTTGCGCTCGGGATAGAGCTTGCCCCTGGCGCGGCCGTCGAGAAAACGGGTGATCACGCGGCTGTCGTAGAGCGTGCAACCATCCGGCCGGATCAGGGCCGGGATCTTCTTGAGTGCATGGGCTGCGGTCACTTCGCTGGCGGAATTCGTGGGTGTCGTGCTCACCTCGATGAAGTCGATCTGGTCGAGTTGGTCCGTCTCGCGCAGGGTGACGAGGACCTTGCGCACGAAGGGGGAGGCAGGGCTGCCCAGAAGTTGCATCATGTTGGTGTTCTCAAAGCTTGCGGACTTTCAGCCGGCCAAGGGCGGCTGCGTCGATCTCGTAGGAGGTCTCCCCGAAGGTGAAGGTGCGCTTCAGGCGGGCCGTGGCGTTGGCCTGTTCCGGCTCGCGTCGGTACGTCATGCCCTCGTCCAGCCGGTCGAGTCCGTCTTCGGCCTTCTGGCATCGCCGTCCCGGTGCGACCTTCTTTACCGTGCGATAGGCCGTATAGACGACCGAGCCGTAGGTGACAGCAGCGATGGCAATGGGGACGAGCGGCAGCGGCATGTTAGTCTCCTTCACATCGAAGCCTAGGGGAGCATGGCGCGCCTGTCCATTGAAATGCGTTCATGCGGGCGGGCCACACTCGGCGCGCTGCGGACAGCCGCCTATTCGACCATGAGCACATAGCCCGTGCCGCGCACGGTCTGCAGATACTTGGCCATCTTGGGGTCTGCCTCAATCTTGCGCCGGAGGCGAGTGATCTGCACGTCCACCGCACGACTTCCGGGTTCCGTTTCGCCCATTTCGTCGCCAAGCTCAGCGCGCGTCACGGGGTGGTTCGGCGTTGCGGTCAGGGCGCGCATGAGCTTGGCCTCGGTCGCGGTCAGTTTTACCCGCTCTCCCTCGCAACTCAGGTGCCCCTCGGCAACATGATAGGCAAAGGGTCCGAACTTCAGGACTTTCGGGGTCGGCTTGTCGGGCGGCGGCGTGCGGTCGAGAATTGCATTGATCCGCTGGGTCAGAACAGCACCATCCACCGGTTTGGCCACCCATTCCCCGTGGCCGCCCTCGCCCAGGTACACGATCGGGCCATCGAATTCCAGTGGCCCGGCGTCTTCGTCCAGAACGGCAAGGTCGAAATCCAGTCCGGCCTTGAGACGCGCCGCATGATCCGCGTCCCGGGCGTTCGTCACGAGAAATCCCTGCCGCCCGAGCCAGGTTCGCAGGAGCTTCCGCGTCTCTTCATGCGGCACCACGATCAGCAGATGCACGGGGGTCTCGGGAAGGGCGGCCATCAGCTGTCAGGCTCCTTCAGGGTCGAGAAATGGCGCCGCTGGTCCGGGTCCATCATCGCTTCCAGGACCTGCCGGAACCCCTGGACCGCGTCGGGACCGGCCTCGCGATAGGCTTGTCGCATCCTGGCGCGCTGGGCATCGGACAGCTCGGCCTCGAGCTCAAGCCCCTTGGGGGTCAGGAACAGATGTCGTTCCCGCTTGTCGCGGTGCCCGACGCGGCTTTCGACCAGACCGTCGTCGACAAGGGTGCGCAGCACGCGATTGAGCGACTGTTTCGTGACCCCAAGTATCGCGAGAAGATTGTTCACCGTCGTGCCCGGCGAGCGGTGAATGAAGTGGATCGCCCGGTGATGGGCCCGGCCATAGGTGTATTTCTCGAGGATGCGGTCCGGGTCCGCCGTGAAGCCCCTATAGGCGAAGAACATCGCTTCGATGCCCTTTTTCAGTTGCTCGTCCGTAAGGAACAAGAGCGAAGGTCCGCGCCGGTCGTCCATACGCCTCTCCCTGTTTTCAAAGTGACGCCTGTTTGAGCAATTTACGTCAGCCTTGTTGACTTTACTAGGGCCAAATGCTAGCGAGTCGCAGGTTTGGCGCAATTAAATGTCCGATCCGGACCCAAACCGCGCAACATTCGGAAAAACGCCGCCGGTGTCGGACCGGGACGTATGGAGGTTTTCATGGCTGCATATGATGATCGCGACGGAAAGATCTGGGCCGACGGCACGCTCGTCGACTGGCGGGATGCAAAGGTGCACGTACTGACCCACGCGCTGCATTATGCCTCCTCGGTGTTCGAAGGCGAACGCTGCTACAACGGCAAGATCTTCAAGTCCGACGAACATTCCGCGCGGCTCCTGCGGTCGGGCGAACTGCTCGACATGACGATCCCCTACACCGTGGATGAAATCAACGCGGCCAAGCGCGCGGTGCTCGATGCGAACGGCTGGGACAACGCCTATGTTCGTGTCGTGGCCTTCCGTGGTGCTGGCGAGGATATGGGCGTGTCGTCCTCCCGCAATCCGGTCCGCATGTTCGTGACCGCCTGGGAATGGGGCAACTACTACGGCGACGCAAAGACGAAGGGCGCGAAGCTCGACATCTCCAAATGGAAGCGGCCCTCACCGGAAACGATCCCGACCGCTGCCAAGGCCGCCGGTCTTTACATGATCTGCACCATGTCGAAACATGCCGCCGAAGCCAAAGGCTGTTCGGACGCGCTCTTCTTCGACTATCGCGGCTATGTGGCCGAGGCGACCGGGGCCAACGTGTTCTTCGTGAAGGATGGCGAGGTGCATACCCCTATTCCGGACGCGATCCTCAATGGCCTGACTCGTCAGACCGTCATCGGGATGCTCAAGGACATGGGCGTCACCGTCCACGAACGCCATATCATGCCGGAAGAGATGGAAGGCTTCGAGCAATGCTGGCTCACCGGGTCGGCCGCCGAGGTTACGCCCGTCGGCCAGATCGGGGATTACACCTTCGAGGTCGGCAAATTGACGCTCGACGTGGCTTCGGCCTACGAGAAACTCGTCCGGTCGTAACCCCACCTTCACCCGGAGAAGCGGCGTCGCGTGAAGCGGCGCCGTTTTTCTTCAGGGGGTGCGCAGGATCTTTTCCATCGCCTTGCCCTTGGCCAATTCGTCCACGAGCTTGTCGAGATAGCGGATCTCCTGCATCACCGGCTCCTCGATATCTTCGACGCGCACGCCGCAGACGACGCCCTTGATGAGCTTGCGGTCCGGGTTCATCGCGGGGGCGGTATCGAAGAACGTCTCGAAGTCCGTCTTGTCCTCGATCACCTGTTCCAGGCCGGTCTGGTCATGCCCGGTCAGCCAGCGGATGATTTCGTCCACCTCGTCCTTCGTGCGTCCCTTGCGCTCGGCCTTGGCTATGTAGGCGGGGTAGACCGATCCGAACGCCATCGAGTAGATCCGGTGCTTCTTCATTGCGCGATCCTTTCAACTTCGAGAACGGGCAGGTCGTTCAAATGTGTCCTTTGATCTTGAGCCTTGCTTAAGGCGTCAATGGCAAGGTGCGGTCACCGCGAACAATGCGCGCGGATCAACGGTGACGCAATCCTTGGAGACGTGATGAAGAACCGGTTCAGCGGACTCTACGTGATGGCGCTCGTCGGCTTGATCGTCCTGCCGACGGCCGCGAGCCTTGGATGGTTCATGGTCACGAAGGATCCGAATCTTCGTCCTCTCGGGGTGACGGAGGAAAGCCTCCGGGCCTATGACCGGGGCGGGGGTGAGGGGGTCAGGATCGTGGCGGATATCGAATGGGTCGAAGGGGGCGCGGGCGGTCTGACCCAACGACAGGTCGAACGCGCGATCAGACAGGCCTTCGCCGTCAAGGGCATCGAGGTCTTCGTCTTCTTTCATGACGGCGTGACGGAAGCGCGCGTCACCTATCGCGTCCGTTCCTCAACCATCGGTCCGTTTCCGGTCCGGCGCGCGGCGCAGGGGATCAACGCGGCGGTGGATGCCTACCGCATGCATGCGCCGATAAGCTGAGCCCCTGACGACAAACGGGGCCGGATTGTTCCAGCCCCGTCCAATGTCCTTACGGCGCGAACATCATTCCGGCGCGGTCAGCACCTCGGCCGTGGGCCGCGGCGTGTTGCCGGTCTCGGCGGGCAGCGAGGGAACCGTTACAGCCGGGACTTCGCCGGTGAGAGAGTCGAGGAAAGCAACGAGCTGATCGGCTTCTTGATCGCTCAGAGCCTCGCCCAACTGGCTTTCCGCCATGATCTGCACAGCCACCTTGAGGTCCCAGACCTTGCCGGAGTGGAAGTAGGGCGCGGTCACCGACACGTTGCGCAGAGGCGCGGCCCGGAAGACATACTCGTCGTCCGCGGTTTCGGTGACGGCGAAACGCCCCTTGTCGCCGACGGGAAGAATTTCGGCACCGGGCTTCTCGATCAGGCCGAAGGGATAGTAGCCATGGCCACCGACGTTGATGCCCTCGTGACAGGCGACACAGCCCTTGTCCATGAAGAGCTGCATCCCGGCCAGTTGGTCGGCATTCAGCGCGGCATCGTCGCCGTTCAGCCAGGCGTCGAAGGGCGCCGGCGTGACCAGAGTGGCCTCGAAGGCCTCGATCGCGCGGGCCATGTCGTCGAAGTTCGGTGCCGCGCCGTCGAACGCGGCCGAGAACATGGCCACATAGCCCGGCATCGAGGACAGCGTGGCCACGACGTTGTCGGGCGTGTTGGCCATCTCGACGCCCGCCTGCACCGGACCCTTGGCCTGTTCGGCAAGGTCGGCGGCGCGTCCGTCCCAGAATTGCGCCTCGTTGAGAACCGAGTTCAACACGGTCGGCGCGTTGCGCGGGCCTTTTTGCCAGCCGTGCCCGATGGAGGTCTCGAGGTTGTCGTCACCGCCGGTCGCCAGGTTGTGGCAGGAATAGCAGGAGAACACACCCGACGCCGAGAGGCGCGGATCGAAGAAGAGCGCTTTGCCAAGCTCGATCTTCTCGGGCGTGATCGGGTTGTCTGCCACCGCGGGAACGGTCGACGGCAGAGGCTTGAAAGCTTCCAATGCTGCAGCGCGCAGGTCGTCCTGTGCCATGAGCGGCGTTGAGAGAAGTGTCGTTGCCAACAACAGTGGGAAGGTATGTCGCATTTATGGTCCCTTTGTTCAGCGCGCATCTCACGGATAACAAAGGACTATTCCGCCGACGTTCCCATGATTTAGATCAATTCTAAACGTGACCTCAGACGGCTTTCGACGACTCGATTCGCGCGATGGCCCAAGATGCGGCTTCCGCAAGCACCGGGTCGGGTTCCCGGGCGAGGTTCCGCAGCCTTGGCAGGTATCCGGGGTCTTCGGAATTTCCCATTGCATAACAGACGTTTCGCAGGAATCGGTCGCGCCCGATCCGCTTGATGGGGCTGCCCGAGAACCGTGCGCGAAACCCCGCGTCGTCGAGCGTGGCGAGCTCCGCGAGCGAGGGGGCGGACAGATCGTCGCGGGCCGCGTATTTCACTTCCCGCGCTTCTGCCGCGAACTTGTTCCAGGGGCAGACGGCGAGGCAGTCGTCGCAGCCATAGATCCTGTTGCCAAGAAGCGGGCGCAGCGCCTCGTCCACCGGTCCCTTGTGTTCGATGGTCAGGTAGGAAATGCAGCGCCGCGCATCCAGCTGGAAGGGCGCCGGGAAAGCATTGGTGGGGCAGGCCTCGAGACAGGCGGTGCAGGACCCGCAGTTCTCACGCCCGCGCTCGTCCGCAGGCAGGTCCAGCGTGGTGAAGATCGCGCCAAGGAAGAACCAGTTCCCAAGCTCGCGCGACAGGAGGTTGGTGTGCTTGCCTTGCCAGCCGAGCCCGGCCGCCTGTGCGAGCGGCTTCTCCATGACCGGCGCGGTATCGACAAAGACCTTGATCTCGGCGGCCTCACCTTGTCGCGCCGCTTCTTCGATGAGCCAGCGACCGAGCCGCTTCAAGCGTTTCTTCACCACATCGTGGTAGTCGCGGTTCTGGGCATAGACGGAAATCGCGCCCCGGTCGGGCTGGCCCACGACCTCCATCGGGTCGTGATCGGGCGTGTAGACCTCGGCCAGCATGATGACGGATTTCGCCTCTGGCCAAAGCGCCGCCGGATTGCCGCGCCAGTTCATCCGCTCGGCCATCCATCCCATGTCGCCATGCCGGCCGGCATCGACAAAGGCGGCCAGCCGGTCCGGGAGTTCCGGGAGCGCGTCGGGGCGCATCACGCCCATGGCCGAAAACCCTTCGGCCAGCGCGCGCTCTCTTATCGTGTCATAGATGCCCATGCGCGGTCACCGTCCCGCGTTCCGCCTCAGAAGTCGAGGTCGGCGTAATGTGGCGGCGGCGGGAAGCTCGGAACCTGATCGGCGAGCAGCGACCGGAAGGCCGGGCGCGATTTGATCTTTGCATACCATTCGCGCACGTTGCCGTTCCGGTTCCAGTCGACGTCCGAGATATAGTCGAGCGAGGAGAGATGCGCGGCGCCCGCGAAATCCGCCAGCGTCATGTTGTCCCCGGCAAGCCAGCGCCGCTGTTCGAGGAGCCAGCCCATGTAGTCGAGGTGATACTTGATCGCCTTCGCGCCTGTCTTGATCTTCGTGCTGTCGGGATAGCCAGCGCCGGTCAGTTTCTTGTTCACCCGCTCGTAAAGCAGGTTCGCCGTCACCTCGTGGTGGAACTTGTCATCGAACCACGCGATGAGCCGGCGCACCTCGTAGCGGGAGTCGGTGCCCTTCGGGATCAGGGGCGGATCGGTGAAGCGTTCGTCCAGATACTCGCAGATCGGCGCGCTTTCGGTCAGGGTCTTGCCGTCGATGCGCAGGACCGGGACCTTGCCGGCCGGGTTGCGACGCATGAACTCGACGGACTTTTCCCAGTACCGCTCTTCAACCAACTCGACCTCGAGCCGCTTCTCGGCGAGTACGAGACGCACCTTTCGGCAGAAGGGAGACAGGGGTGAATGATAGAGACGGATCATGTTTTCGCGCTGCGTGGGGGTTTGCCGCCCGTAATGCACGGTAAAAACAACGGTTTCAATCCTCGAAGCATTCGGATCGCCCGTCCACGCGGATTGTCTCGGCTCCGTCGCGGATACTTGCCGACCGCCGCTGCATGAAGGCCGAGGGTCTCGCCGCGTCCCGCCCCTTGGGATCGGGCAGCACGGCGGCGAGCAGGGCGGCCTGCGTCGCTGTCAGATCGCGCGCCGAGACACCGAAGTAATGCGGGGCGGCGGCGCCGACGCCGAACACGCCTTCGTCGAATTCCACCACGTTGAGGTAGACCTCGACGATGCGCCGCTTGGTCCAGACAAGCTCCATCGCGGGCGTGATCAGCCCTTCCAGTGCCTTGCGGGTGTAATTCCGCCCGTGCCAGAGGAAGACGTTCTTGACCACCTGTTGCGACAGCGTCGACGCGCCCCGGTTTTCGCCCGCCTCGATCACCTGCCGGATCGCTTCCATGTCGAAGCCCCAGTGCAGGCAGAAGTTCGCGTCTTCCGCCGCAACGACCGAGCGTGCCATGACCGGAGCCATGTCCTCCATCGGGATCCAGTCGCGCTCGATCGAGCCGAGCCGCATGCGTTCGGCGAGCTGGTAAGGCGTTACCGGCGGGTTCACGACGGCGAATAGCGAAATCCCGACGCAGACCAGAGCGACAAGGGCGAGCGCTGCCCGCCGGAGCCAGCGACCGACGAAACGGACGACCCAGCGTCCGGGACGAATGCGTTGTTTCTTGGGAGTGTCTCTACATGCCCGCGCCATGGTCCCAATGACCATGCAGCGCGGTGTCGGTCAAGCGATGTGCCCCGTTCCCGACGGACGAAGACGAGCGCGTGTCGGAAACTGCGCTTTGTGGCAGAGACCCGACGGGATTGCGGCGCTCTAGATGTAGATGGGAAGCGCGGTCGCGAAGACCGCTCCCGCCATCAGACCGGCGGTCAGGCCGGTCAGGACGCGAAGAAAGAATTGAGCAGAATCTATGAGTTGTGTCGGCACGTGCAGCCCCCTTGGCAGAAGGTCAGACTAGCACGATTCTCTTTCGCGTCTATGAAGATGGCGAAATCGTGTCACGATTGGGGCGGGTTTTTTGTCCCGATTGGACCTTGGCCGGGAACGGTCTTCCCTGCGCCCGGCGACTATCCCGGCATCGGCACAATGGCATAGCGCGACTGGACCAGCCCGGTGGGAAAGTTGCGAGTCTCCAGATGCGTGAGGGTGATGTCCCGGCGCAGGGCGCCGAACAGAGGAATCCCGGCACCAAGCAGGACCGGGATCCGCGTCACGGTCAGCTCCGTCACGAGCCTTTCGTCGAGGAAGGAGGTGATTACCCGACCGCCGTCAATATAGGCCCGGCGCCACCCCTCCTGCCCAAGCCGGTTCATGACCTGCCGGGGCGGTTCCGCCGTGATCGTCACGCGGCCTTCCAGATGCGCCGGAAGCGACGTTGTGCGTCGAGACAGGACGACCACGGGTTTGTCGTAGGGCCAGTCGCCAAATCCCAGCACGGTTTCAAAGGTCACGCGTCCCATGATCAGCCCGTCCATCCGGGACATGAAGTCCGCGTATCCGTGATCGTCCTCGGTCCCGGCCACATCCAGCCAATCGAGCCCGCCATCCGGCCGGGCGATATAGCCGTCCATGCTGGTCGCGATGAAGACATGCCCTTCGATCATTTGCACCTCTGCAAAGGAAAACGGGCGGGGATCGTCCCCGCCCGTTCTATCCTACCACGCTTAAGCGGCTTATTCTGCCGGGATCGCGCCCTTTTCCTCCGAGAGGGGTGCGGCCAGATGGGGCAGCATCTCTTTCGGGCAGACCTGGAGGAAGTTGTCGCGTTCGGTGTCCCAGTGGCGCAGGATCTCGGCGGCCTTGCGGCTGCCGGTTTCGGCGACATGGCGTTCGATCAGCCCGCGCAGTTCGGCCTCCCAATGCTCCACGGTCACGGCGCAGGTCACGAGAGTCTCCATGTTCATGAAGTCCTCGGCGACCGCGTCCGGGTCGTAGAGATAGGCCATGCCGCCGGTCATGCCCGCGCCGAAATTCGCGCCGATGGACCCGAGGATCACCGCGATACCGCCGGTCATGTATTCACAACCGTTGGTCCCGCAGCCCTCGATTACCACTTTCGCGCCCGAGTTCCGGACGGCGAAACGCTCGCCCGCGCGCCCGGCGGCGAAGAGGTAACCGTCGGTGGCACCATAAAGCACGGTGTTCCCGATGATCGTGTTCTCCGACGCGACCAGCGGCGAGGACATGGTGGGGCGCACCACGATGGTGCCGCCCGAGAGACCCTTGCCGACATAGTCGTTGGCATCGCCCGCCACCTCGATCTTCAGACCGGGCGCGGCGAAGGCCCCCAGAGACTGACCCGCAGACCCCGAAAGCTTGACCGTCAGGTGGTCGGGCTGGAGCTTGTTGCGCATGCCGAAGTTGCGCACGATATGCGACGAGGTGCGCGTGCCGATGGTGCGGTGGGTGTTTCGCACGGCATACTGAAGCTGCATCTTCTCGCCGTCGTTCAGGAAGCGCTGGGCGTCCTTCACGATTTCCGCATCCAGCGTATCGGGCACGGCATTGCGTTCGCGATCCCGGTTGTAGGTGTCGCGTCCGACGCCATCCACGCTGATGAGCAGCGGGTTGAGGTCGAGATCGTCGAGGTGGGCCGAGCCACGGCTGACCTGCGACAAGAGATCCGCGCGACCGATCACGTCGGCGATGGAGCGGGCCCCGATCCGGGCGAGGATTTCACGGACTTCCTGCGCATAGAAGGTGATGAGGTTCACCACCTTGTCCGCGCTTCCCGTGAACTTGCCGCGCAGCGCCTCGTCCTGCGTGCAGACGCCCACCGGGCAGGTGTTCGACTGACACTGGCGGACCATGATGCAGCCCATGGCAATGAGGGCGGCGGTGCCGATGCCGAACTCCTCGGCGCCCATCATCGCGGCCATGACGATGTCACGACCCGTGCGCAGGCCACCGTCCGTGCGCAGCGTCACGCGCGAACGAAGGTTGTTCATGGCGAGCACCTGATGCGCCTCGGTCAAGCCCATTTCCCACGGCAGACCGGCGAACTTGATCGAGGTTGCGGGCGAGGCGCCCGTGCCGCCGTTGTGGCCCGAAATCAGGATCACGTCGGCCTTGGCCTTGGCGACACCGGCGGCGATGGTGCCGACGCCGGACGAGGCCACGAGTTTCACCGTCACCTTGCAGCGCGGGTTGATCTGCTTGAGGTCATAGATGAGCTGTGCGAGGTCCTCGATCGAGTAGATGTCGTGGTGCGGCGGCGGCGAGATCAGCGTCACGCCCTTGGTCGAGTGCCGCAGACGGGCGATGAGGTCGGTGACCTTCATGCCGGGCAGCTGGCCGCCTTCGCCGGGTTTCGCGCCCTGCGCCACCTTGATCTCGAGCTCTTCGCACTGGTTCAGGTATTCGGCGGTCACACCGAACCGGCCCGACGCCACCTGCTTGATCTTGGCCGAGGGGTTATCGCCGTTCGCCTCCGGCACGAAATGCGCCGGGTCTTCGCCGCCTTCACCCGAGTCGGACTTGGCCCCGATCCGGTTCATCGCGACGTTGAGCGTCTTGTGCGCCTCGGGCGACAGGGCGCCCAGCGACATGCCGGGGGTCACGAAGCGTTTGCGGATCGCGGTGATCGATTCCACTTCCTCGATCGGGATCGGTTCGCCCAGCGGTTTGATGTCGAGCATGTCGCGCAGGTGGATCGGCGGGTTCGCCTGCATCCGGGCCGAATACTGTTTCCACAGCTCGTAGGAGGCGCGGTCACAGGCCGATTGCAACAGGTGCATCGTCTGCGCGCCCCAGGCGTGAGTCTCGCCGCCCTTGCGGGCCTTGTAGAAGCCGCCGATGGGCAGGATGTCCTTGCCCTGCTTCCAGCCTTTCGCGTGGATGTCGGCCACCTTGCGCTGGATGCCACCGACACCGATGCCGGAAATCCGCGATGTCATGCCGGGGAAATATTCGTTCACCATGGCGCGCGACAGGCCGACCGCCTCGAAGTTGAGGCCGCCGCGATAGGACGAGATGACCGAGATGCCCATCTTCGCCATGATCTTCAGAAGGCCCTGGTCGATGGCTTCGCGGTAGTTGTGCACGGCTTCGGTGAGCGTCATGTCGAGCAGGCCGCGTTCGATGCGATCCGCAAGCGAGTCTTCGGCGAGATAGGCGTTCACGACGGTTGCACCGGCGGCGACGAGCACCGCGAAGTAATGCGGGTCGATACATTCGGCCGAGCGCACGTTTACCGAGGTGAAGGTCCGAAGCCCCTTGCGCACCAGCCAGCTGTGGACCGCCGATGTCGCGAGGATCATCGGCATCCCGATCCGGGTTTCGGATTGCGCCATGTCGGACAGGATGATGTGACCGGCGCCGGAACGGACGGCTTCTTCCGCTTCCTCGCGGATACGGGTCAGCCCGTCCCGAAGTGCGTTTTCACCCGCGTCCACCGGGAAGGTGCAGTCGATCTCCACCATCTGCGCATTGAAGCGGCGCACAAGTTCGTCGAACTGTGCGTTGCCGACGAAGGGGCTTTCCAGAACGAGGATCTCGGTTTGGCTGCCGTTTTCGTCGAGCACGTTCTTGAGGTTCCCAAACCGGGTCTTGAGGCTCATCACCCGGAATTCGCGCAAGCTGTCGATGGGCGGGTTCGTGACCTGGCTGAAGTTCTGCCGGAAGAAATGGCTCAGGGGCCGGTACTCGTTCGACAGCACCGCCGACGGGGTGTCGTCGCCCATGGAGGCGAGCGCTTCCTTGGCGTCCTCCGCCATGGGGGCGAGCACCTGTTCCAGTTCCTCGAGCGTGAAGCCCGCCGCGATCTGGCGCTTGCGCAGATCGTTGCCCCAGAAGACGGCCGTTTCCTCGGCGTTCATCAGGGCTTCGTCGACGTCGATGACCTTCTCGACCCATTCGCCAAAGGGCTGGGAGGCGGCGAGTTTGTCCTTGATCTCGGCGTCGTGGTAGAGCTTGCCCTCTTTCATGTCGACGGCGAGCAACTGCCCCGGACCAAGCGCGCCTTTTTCCACGCAGGTCGCTTCGTCCACCGGCACCATACCCGCTTCCGACCCGGCGATGACGAGGCCATCGCCCGTCACGACATAGCGCATCGGGCGCAGGCCGTTGCGGTCGAGACCGCCGCAGACCCAGCGGCCATCAGTCATGGCGAGCGCCGCGGGGCCGTCCCAAGGCTCCATCGTGGAGTTGGCGTAGGAATACATGTCGCGCCAGGCTTTCGGCATTTCGCCCGACTGCTTGGACCACGACTCGGGCACCAGCATCGTCTTCGCCATCGGGGCCGAGCGACCGGCGCGCACCAGCACCTCGAACACCGAATCGAGCGCGGCGGAGTCCGACGAACCCTGAGGCACGATCGGCTTGATGTCTTCGGCCAGATCGCCAAAGGCGGCGGACGCCATGCGGATCTCGTGCGATTTCATCCAGTTGAGGTTGCCCTTCAGCGTGTTGATCTCGCCGTTGTGGGCGAGCATGCGGAACGGCTGGGCGAGCCACCACTGCGGGAAGGTATTGGTGGAATAGCGCTGGTGATAGATCGCGAAGGCCGATTCAAAGCGCTCGTCCATCAGGTCAGGGTAGAAGACCGCGACCTGTTCGGCGAGCATCATGCCCTTGTAGATGATCGACCGGCAGGACAGCGAGGCAAGGTAAAGCTCGCGCACGCCAGCGGCGGCGGCGGCTTTTTCGATCCGGCGGCGGATGACGTACAGCTCGCGCTCGAAAGTCTCTTCGTCCACGCCCTTGGAGTTCGAGATCAGGATCTGCTCGATCTCGGGGCGTGTCGCGTTGGCTTTTTCACCGAGGCAAGAGATGTCCACGGGCACATGGCGCCAGCCGTAGATGTAATAGCCCATCCGCAGCACTTCGGTTTCCACGATGGTCCGGCAGGTTTCCTGCGCGCCAAAGTTGGTGCGGGGCAGGAACACTTGGCCGACGGCGATCATCTCGTTCGTGCGCGGCTCGTGGCCGGTGCGGCGGACCTGGTCATAGAAGAACTCGACAGGGATCTGCACGTGAATGCCCGCGCCGTCGCCGGTCTTGCCGTCCGCGTCAACCGCGCCCCGGTGCCAGATCGCCTTCAGCGCGTCGATCCCGGCTTCCACGACCTTGCGGGTCTTCTTCCCGTCGATGGCGACGACGAGCCCGACGCCACAGGAGCTATGCTCGAACTCGTCGCGATACATGCCGTGCTCGGCCAGATAGGCGCGCTTCGCCTCTTCTTCCGCTACCCAGTTTTCATCATAGTTGGTCATGGTTGTCTCCTGCTAAGGACGTATCGGGCCCGCCCGCCACGAGGTCGGCAGACGGGGCAATCGGTTCAAAGGACCCCGGTTTGCGATACCGGGCTCCGAGCGGCGCGAGCAATTCGCGCAGGGCGGTGAGGCGACCGTCGAAACAGGCGCCGGTGACCTTGTCGAGGATCCCGGCGCGGCGCAGGCGCTGCGGCACGTTATGGACGGTCGCCGGGATCACGATATGCATGAGATTTTCGCGCGGCGCGAAACGGTCACGCTGAAAGCGTTCGCGCGGATGCTTGCCGTGAAAGACATAGTAGCGCGTCGTGTCGTTGAGATGGTCGGTCACGCTGCGGATACGATGCGTGCCGATGCGGGCGCGCCAGTTCATCCAGCGCATGTCGTCGCCCGCGATCTCGGGGTGGACGCTCGCCTGCGGGGCATAGGCAACGGCGACGTCCACACGGGTCACCGACGGCAGGATCAACGCCATGAAGCCGCCCATGGAATGCCCGAGCGTGCGCACGATGCGCGCGCCGATCTCGGCGGCGTACTCCTCGACCAGCTTCGCGACGTTTTCAAGGAGACCCGGGCGGTTGAACCAGCTCCGCGTGCCGTCCGAGATGAACAGTGCATTGTCGCGTCCGTCCATCGTCGCGGTGCGGGCGAACTCGATGGGCTGAACCTCGTCCGGACCCAGCCCGATGCCCGCGAAACAGACGTTGAGCGCATCGCTCGTCCCCCGAAACGCGTGGACCACCAGCCCGGGCGATTGGCGATAGGCCCGGATATCGAGAGCCGCGCTCATGGCGTCACCTCGAAGGCGATTTTCTGTTCGTTGCAATCGTAAAGCGGAACGGCCGCGCCGAAGCCCGGCTCGCCGGGTTCGATGAAGTCCACGGGCGAATTGTCGTAGACGGTTTCCGCGCCATCGGCATCGAGGACGGCATCCTTGCCCCAGAAGAAAAGCCCGCGCTCGACGTCCAGATATTGCGTCCCGCGCGAGGCGTATTCCACTGTGCCCTCGTCATCGAGGATCTGAAGCTCGGTGTCGACGCGTGCCAGGGTCACGCCGTCGATGACTACCGTCTCGCCAGAGAGCATGTCGGCCCCCACGATGGTGAGAAGGCGATCCTCGCCCGGTGCGGTGCGGTGGACCGTATAGCGGAAGGTATCGACGCCGGTCTTTGCAAGCTCGGCAAGGCTCGGCGCGTCTTCAGCGGGTTCCAGGAACGTCTCGCGCGACTGGTCCCAGAGATAAGCGATGTCGCGCCAGATGTAGTCCGGGGAATACTGGGCCAGCACGTCGAAGCCATCCGCGCTGAAGGTCGCTTCCCAGATCGAGTCGTCACCTTCGCAGATGTAGAGGTTGAGCAGGGTGCATTCCCGCGATTGCACGGTGAGCACGCCCTTGCACCCTGCGGGTGGGGCGAAGTCTGCGGCGGTCACGGACAAGGGAGAGAGCAGCGCGAGGCATGTCGCGGCAGCGATGGCTTTCATGGCTCTCTCCTTTCCTGTCGTGATGCCTCTCCCGGTTTTCGTGACAGCTGTGCTGACCTAAAGAGGCTGGCTTCAAAAGGGGTGCCCGGCGTGCGCCGCCGGGAACGGGTCACTCGGCCGCAACGCTCGCGGCTTGGGCTTCGAAGGCGTTGAGCATGGCATCCGCCGCATCGCGTCCGTCCTTGATCGCCCAGACGACCAAAGACGCGCCGCGAACGATGTCGCCCACCGCATAGACATCTTCGAGGTCCGTGCGGCCGGTGCGGAAATCGGCCTTGATCGTGCCCCAACGGGTCACGGGAAGTTCCGGCTCACCCCAGAGGGTGGGCAGCTCTTCCGGCTCGAAGCCGAGCGCCTTGATCACCAGATCGGCGTCCTCGGTGTATTCCGCGCCGTCGATCGGCTCGGGCGAGCGGCGGCCGGTCGCGTCGGGCTGACCCAGACGCATCCGCTGCACGATCACGCCGGTGACGGGATCGCCGGTGAAGCCCTTGGGTGCGGCCATCCAGACGAATTCGACGCCTTCTTCCTCGGCGTTCTGCACTTCGCGCTGCGAGCCGGGCATGTTGGCGCGGTCGCGGCGATAAAGGCATTTGACGCTCGTCGCGCCTTGACGGATCGCGGTGCGGACACAGTCCATCGCGGTGTCACCGCCGCCGATCACGACGACCTTCTTGCCCTTGGCGAAGAGGGAACCATCCTCATGCTCCGGCACATCGTCGCCGAAAGACGCCCGGTTCGAGGCGGTGAGATAGTCGATGGCGCGCACGATGCCCTTCGATCCCGCACCGGGACCGCCCAGTTCGCGCGTCTTGTAGACGCCCGTGGCAATGAGCACGCTGTCGTGCTGGCCGCGAATGGCCTGAAACGTCAGGTCCTCGCCGACATTGCAGTTGAGCACGAATTTCACGCCGGCCTTTTCAAGCTGGTCGATGCGGCGCATGACCACGTCCTTCTCGAGCTTGAAGCCCGGAATGCCATAGGTCATGAGCCCGCCCGCGCGGTCATAGCGGTCATAGACCGTGACCTGCACGCCCGCGCGGCGCAGACGGTCGGCAGCGGCAAGCCCGCCGGGACCGGCGCCGATGATGCCGACGCTCTCGGCCCGTTCGACCGACGGGGTAATGTCCTCGACCCAGCCCTTTTCCCAGGCCGTGTCGGTGATGTATTTCTCGACCGCGCCGATGGTCACGGTGCCGTGGCCCGACTGTTCGATGACGCAGTTGCCTTCGCAAAGCCGGTCCTGCGGACAAATGCGGCCGCAGATTTCCGGGAAGGTATTGGTCTCCTGCGAAATCTGGTAGGCTTCCTGCAGGCGGCCCGTCGCGGTCATCCGGAGCCAGTCGGGGATGTTGTTGTGAAGCGGGCAATGGCTCTGGCAATAGGGCACGCCACACTGCGAACAGCGGCTCGACTGTTCCTTGGCTTTCGCGTCGGCAAACTCGGCGTAGATTTCATGGAAATCCTCGCGGCGGGTTTCGGCGCCACGCTTCTCCGGCATGTCGCGGCCTACGCTCGTAAATTTAAGCATGGGTTGCTTGGCCATGGGTCCCTCCAAACTTTCGAGCCGCGTGTTTAGCAGGGTTTCAGGAAAAGAAAAGGCATAAGTGCTGACCTAGTTTCGGGAAAAATCGAGGATGACGACGCTTCAGGATGCCCATGAGGCTCATAATGAGACAACTAAGCTGACCTAATTTTTCCCTTTCCCAGAATTTTCAGATGGTTAGCTTGGGTGCGTGGGCAATGGGGCAGGGGCGTGCGATGAGCTTCTTTCAACTCTTCATTTTGGCGGTGGTTCAGGGGCTTACCGAATTTCTACCGATTTCGTCTTCGGGACACCTGATTCTCCTGCCCCGAGTCATGGGGATGCCGGATCAAGGACAGGTGATCGACGTGGCCGTCCACGTGGGCACGCTCCTGGCGGTGGTCATCTTCTTCTGGTCGGACGTCCGGGAAGGCCTTCTCGGTATTCCCCGGATGCTGACTGGGCGGATCGATACGCCCGGCTCTCGGCTCGCCTTCCTCATGGCGATCGCGACCGTGCCCGTCATCTTCTTCGGCCTCGTCCTCAGCCTTCTTGGTCTGGACGATGCGATGCGGTCCATCGCGGTGATCGGATGGGCGATGATCGTCTTCGGCGTGGTGCTGTGGTGGTTTGACACCAAGTCCCCCGAGGTGAAGGAAGACCGGGACTGGACCGTGAAGGATGCGGTGATCATGGGGCTCTGGCAGGCCATCGCGCTGATCCCGGGCACGTCACGGTCGGGGGCGACCATCACGGGGGCCCGCGCGTTGGGTTACAAGCGCGAGGACGGCACGCGGCTTGCCATGATCATGTCGATACCCACCATCGTGGCATCCGGGCTGCTTCTGGGGGCCGAAGCGGCCGCTGACGCAGACTGGCAGGCGCTCCGGGACGGGGCAATCGCCGCGGGCATGGCCTTTGTCGCCGCGATGCTGGCCTTGACCATCATGATGCGTCTTCTGAAGTCGGTCAGCTTCACGCCCTACGTGATCTACCGCCTGATCCTTGGCGTCATCCTGCTCTGGGTCGCCTACACCTGAACGAAAAACGCCGCTCCCGAAGGTGCGGCGTTTCCTGTCCGTCTGGATGGGTTGCTTCAGGTGCGCAGGTTGCGCGCCGAGGCGGTGATGTCGGCATATTGTCCGTCCTTGCGGAACCGCCAGAGGTAGCGCGGCAGAACCACTTCCATCGCGGTCGGTTCGATCCCGAGGTCCGCGAATGTGCGCACGCCTTCCCCGACCACGTTGTCCTTGCGAAGCGAGGTCACCTGATCGCGGGTCAGCGGCATGGAGATGAGCCGCCCGGTCGCCGCATGGGCGAAGTCGAACAGGCTTCCCATGATCCCGGCGATCCAGAAGGGAAGGTTGAGGACGATGCGACGGCGCTGGATCACGTCGAGCATCTTGCTCATCAGGGCATGGAACGACTGCACTTCCGGTCCGCCGAGTTCATAAATCCCGGCGGGCGCCTCGCCCTTCGCGGCCTTTTCGGCGGCATGGGCCACGTCATCGACGAAGACGGGCTGGAAACGGGTCTTGCCGCCAACGACCGGCAGCACCGGTCCGAAACGGGTCATTCCGGCGAAGCGGTTGAAGAAATTGTCCTCGGGACCGAAGAGGATCGACGGACGCAGGATCACGGCGCCGGGGAAGGCCGACAGTACCTCCGCCTCGCCCTTGCCCTTGGACCTTGCGTATTCGCTTTGACCGTTCGCATCGGCGCCAATGGCCGAGATGTGCACCAGATTGGCGACGCCCTCTGCCGCGGCGAGCCGGGCGATCCGCGCGGCGCCTTCGGTCTGGACGGCGGCGAAGTTGTTCTTGCCGCCCTTGTCGAAGGTGCCCACACAGTTCACCACAGCATCCGCGCCCGCCATCGCAGCGGCGACCGAGGCATCGTCACGAATGTTGCACAGGATCGGCGCGACCTGTCCGACCGTGCCATAGGGCTTCACGAACAGCGCTTCGTTGGGCCGGCGCACCGCCACCCGCACACGCCACCCCGCCTTGGCCATCCGCCGCGCGATGTAGCGTCCCAGAAAGCCCGAACCGCCGTAAATGGTCACGAGTTTCGACATCCCGATCTCCTTCGCAAATCCTCGCTCTCCTTAGCTGCGCAGGCCAACGGGAACAAGATCAATCGGCCCCGTGCCCTTTCTGGCAATTCCGTCACCGAATCCCGTTGACAGTGAATCCGTCTCCCCTTACATCGCGGCTCCACGCACCTGTGCCCAGGTGGCGGAATTGGTAGACGCGCTGGTTTCAGGTACCAGTGACTTAACGGTCGTGGAGGTTCGAGTCCTCTCCTGGGCACCAGATTTTCCCACAGAGCACTGTTTGAACGACACCGCGAAATTTCGCACCAAGCCTTCATGCCATTCGCAAACCCGTTACGCCTTGGTCGCGGACTCCAGAGCCGCCAGACCGTCTTTCAGCGCCTTCAGTTCCACGGGAGACAGCAGGGACAAGACCGCGTTCGCGCGGGCCTCGACCTGTGGGAAGACGGTTCGGAAGAACGCGCGGCCTTTTTCGGTGCAGGCGTAGTCACGCAGCCGGCGGTCGTCTTTCGATTCCTGGCCTTCGATCAGTGACTTTTTCTCGAGCCGTCGTGCCGCGCGGCTGATCTGGACCTTGTCGAGCGATGACCGGACCGACAGTTCCTTCGAGGTCAGGGACGTCACGTCGGCCAGAAGGAAGAGGACCCGCCACTCTTCACGCGACAGGCCGTGGTCTCGCCGATAGACGTCTTCGAGCTGACGGGAGAGACCCGCGGCTGCGACTGCGAGGCGATAGGGGAAGAAGTTCTCCATGTTGATGCGGGCCCTTTCCCCTGTCTGAAGGTTCGTTGCAGCAGCAACTAACTGGCACGTCAGACTTCGTGATTGATCGGTGTCAAGTCATCACATCTTTGCGCGGTCCGACCGCCGGGCGGCAGACCTGTTGACATTTCCGGCCTTCCAAGTGCATATCGTTGCAAACGCAACGTTTACCGACAATCGGAAAGGTGGAGGACCCCATGGCCAAGGCATTCGCGTCGCAAGGCGACATGGCAGAGAAGAAGGTGAGCTTCACCGAAGTGGGCGAGGGGCTTTACGCCTTCACCGCCGAGGGGGACCCGAACACCGGGGTGATCATCGGCGACGAGAGCGTGATGATCGTGGAGGCGCAGGCGACGCCGCGCCTGGCGCGCAAGGTGATCGACTGCGTGCGCTCGGTGACGGACAAGCCGATCAGCCACGTGGTTCTGACGCACTACCACGCCGTGCGGGTGCTGGGGGCCTCGGCCTATGGCGCGCGGGAGATCATCATGTCGGACGTGGCGGCCGGGATGGTCGAAGAGCGGGGCCAGGAGGATTGGGACAGCGAGTTCGGCCGCTTCCCGCGGCTCTTCCAGGGGCATGAGGAGATCCCCGGCCTGACCCGTCCGACAACGACCTTTTCCGACAAGATGACCGTGTATCTGGGCAAGCGCCGCGTCGACATCATGAAGCTCGGCCGCGCCCATACGGCGGGCGACGCGGTGATCTGGGTGCCCGATCAGGAGGTCATGTTCACTGGCGACATCGTGGAATACCACTCGGCCTGCTATTGCGGTGACGGACACTATCAGGACTGGGGCAAGACGCTCGACGCCATCGCGGCCTATCGACCCCGCTCCATCGCGCCGGGGCGCGGCGACGCGCTGGTCGGGCACGAGATGGTGACGAAGGCCATCGAGAACACCCGCGACTTCGTCGAGTCGTCCTACGCACCGGTCGCCCGGATCGTGGCGCGGGGCGGGACACTCAAGGAAGCCTGGGACGCGGTGCGCGAAGCCTGCGACCCGAAGTTCGCCGACTATGCGATCTACGAGCATTGCCTGCCCTTCAACGTCGGCCGCGCCTTTGACGAGGCCCGCGGCATCGACACGCCCCGCATCTGGACCGCCGAACGCGACCAGCAGATGTGGGCGGATCTGCAGGGGTAGGGTGGTCGAAGGGAGGACGTGACATGTTGGATGATCGCTATTCGCTGGCCTTCAAGCTCTACCCCTATGAGCGCAGCGCGGATCAGGATGCCGAAACGCCCGTGCGCCACCCCGTCGTGGTGATGGGCGGAGGTCCTATCGGGGTCGCCACCGCGCTCGACCTCGGTCTTCAGGGGATCCCCGTCGTGGTGCTCGACGATCACGAAGGTATCGGCATGGGGAGCCGTGCCATCTGTTTCGCGAAGCGCACGCTCGAGATCGCCGACCGCTACGGATGCGGTGAACCGATGCTGGACAAAGGTGTGATCTGGAATCTGGGCAAGGTGTTTCACGACGACCGCAAGGTGTTCGAATTCAATCTCCTGCCGGAAGACGGCCACAAGTTTCCGGCCTTCATCAATCTCCAGCAGCCCTATTTCGAGAAGTTCATCGTCGACCGCGTCCGCGAGGCGCAGGCGGCGGGTGCGCCCATCGACCTGCGCGGCAAGAACCGCGTCGACTCTGTCGAAGAGAAGGACGACCACGTCGTCCTGAACATCACGACGCCCGAAGGTCCCTATACAATCATGGCGGATTGGCTCATCGGCTGCGACGGCGCCTCGTCGCCCTTGCGCGGGATGCTTGGCCTCGATTTCGAGGGGCGGGTCTTCGAGGACAGTTTCCTCATCGCCGACATCAAGATGAAGAACACGACCTTCCCGACCGAACGCTGGTTCTGGTTCGAGCCCTGGTTCAAGTCCGGTGCCTCGACCCTTCTTCATAAGCAGCCCGACGATGTCTGGCGGATCGACTTCCAGATCGGCTGGGACGTGGACCGCAAGGAAGAACTGAAGGAAGAGAACATCCGCAAACGGATCGACGCCATGCTAGGCGACGACGTGGAATACGAGATGGTCTGGTCCTCGATCTACACCTTCCAGTGCCGCCGCATGAAGCAGTTCCGTCATGGGCGGGTGCTTTTCGCCGGGGACGCAGCGCATCAGGTGTCGCCTTTCGGTGCGCGCGGCGCGAACTCGGGGCTTCAGGACGTGGACAACCTCGGCTGGAAGCTGGGACTCGTGATCGAAGGCAAGGCGCCCGCGAGCCTGCTCGACAGTTATGACGAGGAACGGCGCTATGGCGCAGATGAGAACATCCTGAATTCGACCCGCTCCACCGACTTCATCACACCGAAGTCCAAGACCAGCCACATGTTCCGCAACGCGGTTCTGGATCTGGCCGAGCACTATGCTTTCGCGCGACCTTTGGTGAACTCGGGGCGCCTGAGTGTGCCCTGCGTCTATGACGGGCTGTCCCTGACCGGAAAGGACGCGCTTGTGGGCGGGCCTGCCCGCACCCGGCCCGGTAGCCCCTGTCCGGACGCGCCCTTAGGCGACGGGTTCCTCCTTGGCCGGCTTGGGGGGCGCTTCACGCTCCTGACCATCAACGCCGAGGCGCCGGAAGAGTTTGTCGACGACGGGATCGCCGTGGACCGACTCGCACTTTCTGCCGGGGACGACCCCACCGGGGCGCTGGCGGCACGGTATCTGGGACAGGCGACCAGCGCGGTCTACCTGATCCGCCCGGACCAGCATGTGGCCGCGCGCTGGGCCACCCATGACGAAGCCGCGCTGCGCGCTGCGCTGCGCAAGACCTGTGGGAAGGACTGACCATGACATTGATCACGGACCCCAACATCCCCGATCAGGACGGCTTCTATTCCGAGCTGATCGACGCGCATGAGGGCCTCAGCGACGACGACAGCGCTGCCCTCAATGCCCGACTGATCCTGATCCTCGCCAACCAGATCGGCAACCGCGCCACTCTGAGCGCCGCGATTGCGGCCGCCAAGGCCCCCGGTGCCGACATGAAAGGAGACCTCCAATGACTGCTCACGACCTTCCTGAAGGGATGATCCGGGCGCCGCATGTGTCTGGGACGCATGAGGGCTACATGCCGGGCTGGGCCAATGACTTCGAGACCGAGGCCCTGCCCGGGGCCTTGCCACAGGGGATGAACTCGCCGCAGAAGTGCAACTACGGGCTTTATGGCGAGCAGTTGTCGGGGACGGCCTTCACCGCCAACCCGCCGGAGCGGACCTGGACCTACCGGATCCGGCCCTCGGTCAAGCATTCGGCCCGTTACGAGCGGATCGACCTGCCCTATTGGAAGAGCGCGCCGCATGTGCCCGAGGGGGTGACCTCGCTCGGCCAGTATCGCTGGGACCCGGTGGAGGCCGAGGGAGATCTGACCTGGCTCACGGGCATGCGCACGATGACCACGGCGGGGGACGTGAACACGCAGGTCGGCATGGCGTCGCATATCTACCTCGTGACGAAGTCGATGGAAGACGCCTATTTCTTCTCGGCCGATTCCGAACTTCTCGTGGTGCCGCAGCAGGGCAAGCTGCGCTTTGCCACCGAACTCGGCGTGCTCGACATCGAGCCGCAGGAGATCGCGATCATCCCGCGCGGCCTAGTCTACCGGGTCGAGGTGCTGGAAGGCCCGGCCCGCGGCTTTGTCTGCGAGAACTATGGTCAGAAGTTCGAGCTGCCAGCCCGCGGCCCGATCGGGGCCAATGCGATGGCCAACCCGCGAGACTTCAAGGCGCCCGTGGCGGCCTTCGAGGACCGCGAGGTGCCCTCGACGCTCACCATCAAGTGGTGCGGGCAGTTCCACGAGACCAAGATCGCGCAGAGCCCGCTGGATGTCGTGGCCTGGCACGGCAACTACGCGCCCTACAAATATGACCTCAAGACCTACTGCCCGGTCGGCGCGATCCTCTTCGATCACCCGGACCCGTCGATCTTCACCGTGCTCACCGCGCCCTCGGGCGTGCCGGGGACGGCCAACATCGACTTCGTGCTGTTCAGGGATCGCTGGATGGTGGCCGAAAACACCTTCCGCCCGCCTTGGTATCACAAGAACATCATGTCCGAGCTGATGGGCAACATCCATGGCCAGTATGACGCCAAGCCGCAGGGCTTCGTTCCCGGCGGGATGAGCCTTCACAACATGATGCTGCCGCATGGCCCCGACAAGCAGGCCTTCGAGGGCGCGTCCAATTCGAACCTGGGGCCCGAGAAGCTCGAGAACACGATGTCCTTCATGTTCGAGACGCGGTTCCCCCAGCATCTAACCGCCTTCGCGGGCAAGGAAGCGCCGCTTCAGGACGACTACATCGACTGCTGGGACAGTCTCGAGAAGAAGTTCGACGGCACGCCGGGCCTGAAGTGAGGCGGCGCTTGTTTCGCGTCTTGCTGACGCAAGAACGACCGGCTGGAGGGGCATCGACAGCGTCGCTCGGACCGCTGGCGCGACCTTGTCGATCCCTCCAGACCTCCCCAAGGTATTTGTGAAGCGATGAAGATGAAGCTCTATACCTATTGGCGCTCGACGACCTCCTATCGGCTGCGGATCGCGCTCAATCTCAAGGGGATCGACTACGAGTCCGCCCCGGTGAACCTCGTGGCGGGCGCGCAGCGCGAGGCGGGCTATGCGGCGGTGAACCCCGGTCTCGGCGTGCCGGCGCTGGAGCTTGAGGACGGCAGGGTGCTGACCCAGTCGATGGCGATCCTCGACTGGCTCGAAGAGGTCCAGCCGGAGCCCGCGCTTTTGCCAAGGGATCCGGTCGACCGGGCGCATGTGCGCGCCGCCGCCTTCGGGATCGCGACCGACATTCACCCGGTGAACAACCTGCGCGTCATCGGTCGCCTGAAGGCTATGGGCCACGGTCCGGACGAGACCACGGCCTGGATGAACCACTGGATGTCCGAGGGCTTCACCGCCTTCCAGAGCCTGATCCGCCCCGATACCCCCTTCTGCTTCGGCGAGACTCCGGGGCTTGCCGATCTCTGCCTCGTGCCGCAGCTTTACAACGCGCATCGCTGGGGCACGGACCTCGACCCTTTCGCCCGCCTGACGGAGATCGAGGCGCGCTGCCTCGCTCTGCCCGCCTTTCAGGCCGCGCGCCCCGAGGCGCAGCCGGATGCCCAGCCGGGCGCAACGACATAAGGACAGACCATGACCGATCTGAAACGCTCCTGGGTCGCCAGCGCGAACAGCGCCGAGACCCCCTTTCCGCTGAACAACCTGCCCTATGGCGTCTTCTCCACCGCGGGCGGGGTGCGCCGGCAGGGCGTCGCCATCGGCGACCGGGTGCTCGACGTCGCCGCGATGGAGAACGGGGGCCTCCTCGACTTCGGGGGGGCGCTGCAGGCGGGCGGCTGGAACGCCTTCATGGCGCGGGGCAAGGCCGACTGGGCCCGGCTGCGCGAGACGCTGACCGGCATGCTGGCCGAGGGCGGCGACGAGAGCCTCGCGCGCTACCTCGTGCCGCTGGCCGAGGTCACGCTCCACATGCCCTTCGATGTGACCGAATACACCGACTTCTATGCGGGTCGTCACCACGCCTTCAACGTGGGCACCATGTTCCGGGGGCCCGAGAACGCGCTGCCGCCGAACTGGCTCCACATCCCCATCGGTTACAACGGCCGCGCCTCCTCGGTCGTGGTCTCGGGCACCGATGTCATCCGCCCCAACGGCCAGCTCAAGGGCCCCGACGACGAGACGCCGCGCTTCGGCCCCTCGCAGCGCTTCGACATCGAGCTCGAGATGGGCGCCATCGTGGGCACCGCGTCGACCGGGCCGATCAGCGTGGCCGAGGCTTTCGAGAACATCTTCGGCTACGTGCTCCTGAACGACTGGTCCGCACGCGACATCCAGGCCTGGGAATACCAGCCCCTGGGCCCCTTCCAGGCCAAGGCGACCGCCACCACCATCAGCCCCTGGATCGTCACGGCGGCGGCGCTCGAACCCTTCCGCACCTCGACGCCCGCGCGGGAGAAACCGCTTCTCGACTATCTCGCCGAGCCCGGCCCCATGCTCTATGACATCGAGCTTTCGGTGACACTGGCGCCCGAGGGCGGCGCCGAAACCGTGATCACCCGGACGAACTACGACGTCATGTATTACTCCGCCGCCCAGCAGCTGGCGCATCACACGACCTCGGGCTGCCCGATGCGCGTGGGCGACCTCCTGGGCTCCGGCACGATCTCGGGCGAGACGAAAGACAGCCGCGGCTCACTCCTCGAACTGAGCTGGGGCGGCAAGGAGCCGATCACGCTGGACACCGGCGAACCCCGTAGCTTCATCGAGGACGGCGACACCCTCACCCTCAAGGGCGCCGCCAAGGGCGACGGCTACCAGATCGGCTTCGGCGATTGCGCAGGAACGCTGAAGCCTGCGCGAAACGTGTAGAGGGCGCAAACGCGGCGGCCATCTTCCGATCCCACTCGGGTCCTTGGACCGAGAATCCTGTTCTACGAGTCGGCAAGGGTTGCGGATTCGCCTGTTCGGGCCGTCGACAGCGGTTCTGGCCACCGCAAAATCGGTGCGTCGATCCCGTTGCGGAAAGATTTCTCGAAAGAGTCGGTTCCAAAGAAGCCTTGAAAACAAGCGTTTTGGCGGGGCGTCATGCAGAAAATCGGGTCCCGACCGAAAAAAGCGCCAGAAACTGAAAAGAATCGCTTGCAGGTCCCGGCACCAGTTCGTAAAAGCCCCCTCACCGACGCAGCGACACGCTACGACGGGACGCAAAACGGGGCGACGGCGACGAGCCAGACCAACGCGGCGGACACAAACAGAGGCAGGATTAGGCGGGCGCGCCGTGAGTTTAGGGCGCACTGGTCTGGTTTTGTTTCTACGCTCTTTGACATTGCTGGTATCTGAAGAGATATGTGGGCGGTTTGGTTCATAT